>NZ_CEXFHW010000006.1:0-48390 GCF_982640115.1 Quisquiliibacterium sp.
GATCATGGTCTGAACCTGGTGTGACGCGTGATGGGGAAGAAAGCCGGGCCGCCCCTGGGGCGGCCGGCTCAGGCGGATTCGGGGCCGGTGAGCATCGGCAGCTCGGGCCGGGTGGACCACTCGAGCAGCGAGTTGTCGTAGAGCGCCCAGTCGGGATGCCCGAGCATCTCGAGCACGAACGCGGTGGTGCTCGCCGCGATGCCGCCGCCGCAGTAGGTGATCGCGCGGCGGGCCTGCCAGGCGCCGGCCTGATCGAGCTGCGCACGCAAGGTCTCGTCAGGCAGCAGCCGGCCGGTGGCGGCATCGAGCATGTCGCGCGCCGGTACGCTGCCGCTGGCCGGGATGCGGCCGGGGCGTCCGTAGTGGGTGCCCCCGCTGCCGGCGAACTGCTCGCGGCTGAGCGCATTCAGGCGGCAGGTGCCGGCGTCATCGAGACTGGCCAGCACCTCGGCCGCGTCGGCGATCAGGCGCGCACGACGGCGCACGGTGTAGATCTCGGGGTGGATGGCCGGCAGCTCATCGGTGAGGGGCAGCCCCTCGGCGCGCCAGCCCTCCAGGCCGCCATCGAGCACCGACAGGCGCTCATGGCCGGCGGCATGCAGCACGTACCAGGCCCGGGTGATCGAGCCGAAGTAGCCGTGGCCGTAGAGCACCACCCGGTGGTGGTTGGCGATGCCGAGCCCGCCGAGCAGGGCGGCAATGCGCTCATCGCCGGGGAAGGTGTAGGGGTAGCGGCCTTGCGGATCGGAGAGATCGGTGGCCATGTTCAGGTAGCGCGCCCCGGGAATGTGCGCCTGCCGGTAGGCCGGCAGGCCGCTTTCCACGCGCGAGGCACCCACCGGCTGGACGATCAGCTGCGCGCTGCAGTCGATGATCCGCAGGTCGGTGTCGCGCAGATGCTGGTGCAGCCACTGCGGGCTGACCAGCATCCGGTCGCGCCGCGAGGGCGCGGTGGCGCTCATGGCTGCCGTGCCTGCCGGGTTCAGGCCGGGGTGAACAGCGGCACCGGCGGCCCGCCGTCGGTGGGCTTGAACACCACCCGCACCCGGTCGCCGATGCGCAGGGTGTCGAGGTCGCAGTCGGCGAAGTTGGTGAGCATGGTCACGCCTTCGTCGAGGGTGACATAGCCGATCGCGAAGGCGACGGGACCGGCGCGGCGGGTGACGCTCACGGTGTAGATGGTGCCGGTGCCGGCGGCCGGTTTCCACTCGGTGCGGTCGCTGCCGCAGTGCGGGCAGAGCGGGCGCGGGTACCAGTGGTACTCGCCGCAATCGGCGCACTGCTTGATGAGCAGCCGGCCTTCGGCGGCGGCCTGCCAGAAGGGTTCGCTGTCGGGGTAGAGAACCGGGGCGCTGAGCTTGCGATCCTGATAAGGGGTGGCCATGATGTTCACTCCCGTTCCATGATGAGGGTGCCGCTGCCGTGGCGATTGCCGAGCAGGCCGCCGGTGCCGTGCGCGAGGGCGAGCTGGCAGTTGGGCACCTGCACCCGGGGATGGGCCTCGCCGCGCAGCTGGCGCACCGCCTCGATCACCTTGGTGATGCCGCCGCGGTTGGCCGGGTGGTTGTTGCACAGCCCGCCGCCATCGGTGTTGAAGGGCAGCTTGCCCACGCCGGAGATCAGGTTGCCGTCGGCCACGAAGCGGCCGCCCTGGCCCTTGGCGCAGAAGCCGAGATCTTCCAGCTGCACCAGCACGGTGATGGTGAAGCTGTCGTAGATGGAGGCGTACTGGATGTCCGAGGGCTTGACGCCGGCTTCGGCGAAGGCGATGGCGCCGGAGCGCACCGCGCCGGAATAGGTGAGGTCGACCTTGCCGCCGTCCTGGCCCTTGATGGACTCGCCGGCGCCGATGATCTTCACCAGCGGGCGCTTGAGTGCGCGCGCGATCTCGGGCTTGACGATCACCAGCGCGCCGCCGCCGTCACTGACCACGCAGCAGTCCATGCGGTGCAGCGGATCGGCGATCACCGGCGAGTTCAGCACATCTTCCACCGTGACCACCTCGCGCAGCATGGCGTGGGGATTGTGCTGGGCGTGGTGGGAGGCGGCCACCTTGATCCAGGCGAGCTGCTCGCTGGTGGTGCCGTACTCGTGCATGTGGCGCGCGGCCACCATGGCGTAGCTGTTGACGGTGACCTGGTAGTAGGGGGTCTCGAAGGGCGCGTCGGGCACGTTGGGTGCCACCACGCGCGGCAGCGTGCCGCTGTGCGATTCGCTGCGCGGCCGGCCGGCCAGGGTGACGAGCGCGACATCGCACTTGCCTGCGGCGATCGCCTGCGCGGCATGCGAGACATGCAGCAGGTAGGAAGAGCCGCCCACATCCGTGGAGTCGACATGCCGGACCTTCAGGCCGAGGTAGTCGACCATGCTCAGTCCGCCCATGCCGGGCGCGTCGCCGGCGCAGAAATAGCCATCGACATCGCGCAGGCTCAGCCCGGCGTCCTGGAGCGCACCGCGCGCGCACTCGGCGTGCAGCTGCGCCACCGTCTTGTTCTCGGCCTTGCGGGTGGGGTGCTCGAAGGCACCGGCGATATAGGCCTTGGCCCGGATGCTCATGCTGGGGGGTCTCCTGGGTTGACCGGCGGGCGACGCTGGCAGCGCCACGGCGGGCTGCGCGCTCACGCCGGTGAAACTGGCCGGTCGATGCTATCACCGGCCAGGGGAGACGCGATTTCAGGGATGACAACCCCGGGTGGGCGGGGTGGCGCCACGGTGTCGAAAGCCGTGGCCGGGCGCGGCGCCGGTGTCGAAAGCCGCAGCGGGCGCGGTCCGGATGCCGAAACCCGCGAGGCCGGGCGGCGCCCCTCCGAGGGCGGTGCCGCCTCAGCCGGCGCGGCCGATGATCTGGGCGGTGTCGATCAGTTCCTCGAGCAGCGCCATCGAGGCGGCGCCGGGCACCGAGAAGGGATCGAGCTGCGGCCGCTCGGAGTACTTCAGGAGCACCGAGGGGTTGATCTTCTCGAGCCGCACATGGCCCATGGTCCAGCCCGCGAAGCGGCGCCGGGCCACCTCCTGGTAGTGCAGCAGCATCACCTGCTGGTGCCGCGGGTCGCGCGCAATGAGGTTGTAGAGCTCGTTGACCGCGGCGCGTCCGCCCTCGAGCGCCTGCATGAAGACATCGCCGCCCTGGCAGAGCACGCCGGTGATGCCGAGCCGAGGATTGCGGGCCCGTGACTGCTGCAGGATGGATTCGGTGATCTCGCCGCTCGCCCCGTGGGCAACCCGGCTGGCATAGAGAAGGTTCACGAGCATGGCCGGCGCTCCTCAGGCATGGGTGCGGTTCATGAGCGCCAGGAACTCGCGGCGCAGGTTCGGGTCCTTCAGGAAGGCGCCGCGCATCAGGCTGTTGGTCATCTTCGACTCGCTGTCGCGCACGCCGCGCCAGTGCATGCAGAAGTGATCGGCCTCCATCACCAGGGCAAGGCCGTCGGGCTGCACCCGCTCCTGCAGCAGATCGGCCAGACGGGCCACCGCCTCCTCCTGGATCTGCGGCCGGCTCATCACCCACTCGGCCAGGCGGGCGTACTTGGACAGACCGATCAGGTTGGAGTGCTCGTTGGGCAGCACGCCGATCCAGACCCGTCCCATGATCGGGCAGAAGTGGTGGGAACAGGCGCTGCGCACGGTGATCGGACCCACGATCATCAGCTCGTTGAGCCGCTCGACATTCGGGAATTCGGTCACCGAGGGCATGGGCTGATAGCGGCCGCCAAACACCTCGCGCACGTACATCTTGGCCACGCGTGCGGCGGTCTCGCGGGTGTTGTGGTCGCTGTCGGTATCGATCACCAGGCTTTCGAGCACCGCCAGCATGCGCGACTCGACCTCGGCCTGCAGCAGCGGCAGTTCATGCGGCTCGATGAACCCGGCGATGTTGTCGTTGGCGTGGAAGCGCTCGCGCGCGGCCTTCAGGCGCTCGCGGATCTTCTGCGATACCGGCACGCCAAGGTCGGCGTCGGGGGAAGGGGATGGCGTGTCCATGGATGGTTTGGATGCGTCAGGGCCGCCACCTTACCGCGCTTCGGCGGGGCGCACCGGGATGCCCCTCGCCGGCGGCAGCGCAGGCGCAATCCGTGGCCCGATCGGCCCGCCGTGCGGCCGGGCGGTATCCTTTCGCGCGTGATCGGTCTTCCTGTCCCCCTGTCCCGTTCCGCGCGAAGCGGGCGCGTCGTGGCCCTGCTGGTGGTGGCCTGGTTGGCTGCGCCACTGGCCGCTTGGGCGGCGTCTGGCGACGCGCCCCGGCCGGCCCCGCCGTCGCGCCCGGCCGCCCAGGCATCCCGCGACTGCCCGGTATGCCCCGACATGGTCCCGGTGCCCGGTGGGAGCTTCCTGATGGGCAGC
Organism: Quisquiliibacterium sp.; assembly: GCF_982640115.1. NCBI lineage: Bacteria > Pseudomonadati > Pseudomonadota > Betaproteobacteria > Burkholderiales > Burkholderiaceae > Quisquiliibacterium > Quisquiliibacterium sp. Next base: position 4,342 of record NZ_CEXFHW010000006.1, read on the forward strand.
CCGGCGGGCGAGGAAGGGCGCCAGGAGAGCGAGGACCCGCCGCGCCGGGTGACGCTGCCCGGCTTTGCGATTGGCCGCACCGAGGTCACCCGCGGCCAGTACGCCGCCTTCGTGGAAGAGACCCGCCATCCGCCGGCCGATCGGTGCTGGACCAACGAGGCCGGCAAGTACGAGGAGCGCGCCGGTCGCGACTGGCGCAATCCCGGCTTCGTGCAGGATGACAGCCATCCGGTGGTCTGCGTGAGCTGGGACGATGCCCAGGCCTATGTTCGCTGGCTGTCGCGCAAGACCGGCCGCGCCTACCGGCTGCCCTCCGAGGCGCAGTGGGAGTATGCCGCCCGGTCGGGCAGCAGCACGGCCCGTCACTGGGGAGAATCGCCCGATCGTGCCTGCGAGCATGCCAACGTGGCCGATGAATCGCTGCGACCCACCCGCGCCCTGCCACCGAACTGGCCGCTGCACACCTGCGACGATGGCCATGCCCGCACCGCGCCAGTGGCGCGCTATGCGCCCAATGCCTTCGGGCTGCACGACATGATCGGCAATGCCCGCGAGTGGACCGAGGACTGCTGGCACGACAACCACGCCGGTGGCTCCACCGACGGCACGGCGCGCACGACGCCGGGCTGTCTCACCCGGGTGCTCAAGGGTGGCGCCTGGATCAGCATTCCTGCACTGGCGCGCTCGGGCACCCGCATCAAGAACGCCGCGAACCGTCGCTACGATGTGTACGGGTTCCGGGTGGTGCGCGGGGGCAGGGCGCCCTGAGGCCGGCCCCACCGGCCCGCCTCAGGCGGGCCCGCAAAAGCGAACGGGCATTGCTTGCGCAATGCCCGTTCTTGTTATGGCGCGCCCGGCAGGATTCGAACCCACGACCCCCTGGTTCGTAGCCAGGTACTCTATCCAACTGAGCTACGGGCGCACAGCCAAGGACTATAGCACGATCCGCAGCGCGTGTCCCGCTTCGGGCGCATCACCGCCCGGCCGCAGCCTCGGCCGCCTGCAACGCGGTCTTCATCAGTTCGGCCATCGTGCGGGCTTCGAGCTTGTCCATGATGTTGGCGCGGTGCGCCTCCACCGTCTTGATGCTGATGCTCAGGTCATCGGCGATCTGCTTGTTCAGCCGACCGGCAACGATCAGTTCGAGCACCTGCGATTCGCGCTGCGTGAGCCGATCGACCCGCTCGCGGGCCTGGCGGGCGGCATCGGCGTCGCGCTGGGCCGCTGCGCTGCGGGCGAGGCAGCGCCGCACGGCGGCGCACAGGTGGGCGTCGTTGAAGGGCTTTTCCAGAAAGTCGACCGCGCCGCGCTTCATGCTGGCCACGGCCATCGGCACATCGCCGTGGCCGGTGATGAAGAGCAGCGGCAGCGCGAGACCGCGGCGCAGGATCTCCTCGTGAAGTTCCAGCCCGCTCATGCCGGGCATGCGCACATCGAGGATCAGGCAGGCGAAGGGCTCGCGCTGCGGCTCGCTCGCCAGGAAGGCCTCGGCACTGTCGTGCACGCGGGCCCTGAAGCCGTTGGCCTCGAGCAGCCAGCGCAGCGAGTCGCGCACCGCCTCGTCGTCGTCGACCACATGCACCAGTCCCTCGACCATCGCGTCCTCGCGCAGGGCAGCTGCGCTCATCAGGCCGCCCTCGCAAGCTCGGCCTCGCCCGGCACCGGCAGGGTGAACCGGAAGACGCAGCCGCCACCGGACGCCGGCTCGGTCCAGAGCCGGCCCTGGTGGGATTCGACGATCGAGCGGCAGATGTTCAGGCCCATGCCCATGCCCTCCTGCTTGGTGGTGAAGAACGGTTCGAACAGCTTGGCAGCCGCCTCGGCCGACAGGCCCGGTCCGGTGTCGCTCACCGCGAACTCCACCCAGTCGGCGCGCCGGCTGACGCCCACCCGCAACTCGCGCCGACGCTGACCCTGCATCGCCTCGAGCGCATTGCGGATCAGGTTGAGCAGCACCTGTTCGACGAGGATGGGATCGGCCAGCAGCGTGGGCAGGGCCGGCGCGAGGTCGACCGCGATGCGGATGCCGTGCTTGCGGGCCTCGATCTCGGCCAGGCCGAGGGTCTCGTCGATGATCGCGGCGGCCTCGCAGGGGCGCCGCTCCGGTTCGCTGCGCTTGACGAACTCGCGGATGCGGCGGATCACCATGCCGGCGCGCTCGGCCTGCGCGGCGGTCTTGCCCAGAGCCTCCAGGGTCTCGTCGGGCTCGGGGGGCTGGCCGCCGCGCTGACGGGTGCGGATCCGCGCCGACAGGCCCATGCAGTAGTTGGCGATGGCGGTGAGCGGCTGGTTCAGCTCGTGGGCGAGCGAGGAGGCCATCTCGCCCATGGTCACCAGACGCGAGGTCAGGCCGAGCTTCTCCTCCTGTTCGCGCTGGCGGTCCTCGGCGGCATGGCGGCGGGTGACATCGCTGGCCATGAGCATCCGCGCCTGACGCCCGTCCACCCAGCGGATGCCGCGCGAGCGCACCTCGAACCAGCGGCCGGAGCCGGCATGGGCCACTTCGCAGGGCAGGCCGTCGGGATGACCTGCGGCGGCGCCGGCAAGTCCCGCGGGCGCCTCGGCGTCGTCGCCGAAGATCGCCCGGAAGGCATGGTTCGCGAACAGCGGCTCGACGGCGCCCGGCGCATCGGGCAGCACCCAGATCGCCGCATCGAGCTCGTCGAGCACGGTGGTGAATCGCTCGTGGGCGGAGGCCAGCGCCTCGCGGATGCGCTTGGGTTCGGTGATGTCGGTGATCGAGCTCATCCAGCCGGTCTGGCGCCGCTCGCGGTCGACCAGCGGCGAGACATACATGCGGGCATCGAAGCCGCTGCCGTCCCGGCGCTGGATCCGCACCTCGAACCCGGAGGAGGGCGCACGCCCGGCCAGGATCATGTCGAGATTGGCGTACTGGGCCTCGTGGTCATCGGCCGGCCAGTAGGGATAGGGGGCGGTGCGCCCGACCAGTTCGTCGCGCGGATAACCGGTCATCTCGCAGAAGGCGCGGTTCACATAGATCACCCGCCCTTCCATGTCGAAGGCGCGCATGCCGGTGAGCATCGAGTCTTCCATGGCCTGGCGAAACGAGGTCTCCGCCGCGAGCGCGGTCTCGGTGTTCTTGCGGCTGGTGACATCGTGGGCCACGCCGTAGACATGACCGGTGCTGCCCTCGGGATCGCCGCGCAGAGACCACTGCAGCCATCGCCAGCCTTGCGGATGCTCGAAGCGCGCCTCGAAGTCGGCGCCATCGGGGGCGCGCTCGGCCGCCTTGAGCAGCGCCCGCGCCACCGCCTGCCGGTCGTGCGGGTGCGCAAGGTCGGTGAGGGAGCGTCGCTCGGCCAGCGGACCGAACAGCGTCGAGAAGGCAGGGTTCACGCGGCCGAACCGGCCGGTGGCGTCGATCACGCACATCAGGTCGCCCGAGAGGCGGAACAGCCGGTCGCGCTCGGCCTCCGCCGTCAGGCGCCGGCGCGCATGACGCCACAGCAGCGCCAGGCTGATCGCGCTGGCCAGGCTCAGGCCGATCACCGCCAGCATCAGGCTGCGCTCCAGCAGCCGCGGGCGCGAGTCGAACACGAAGGCGCGCAGCCGCACCCCGCGGCCGGGCGGATCGAGCGGCAGTTCGTAGCTGAGGTTGGCCTCGTGGATGCGTCTTGGCGATGAGCTCACCAGCTCGTTGCCGCCCTGGTCGGTGAGCGAGACCTGGTAGCGTTCCCGAACCTCGGGCGAGAGGTACACGGTGAGGATGCGGCGCAGCGAGTAGCCGGCCACCAGCACCCCGGCGAAGACCCCTTCGCGCAGTATCGGGGTGTGAAGCTCCACCAGCACCTCGTTCTCGTCTCCGAGAAACGGGGCGGTGTAGAGCGGGCGGCGTTCGTCGCGGGCCTCGTGGAAGCTGCCGAAGCCGGCGGAGTCTTCCAGGCGGGTGCCGGGTGTCCGCATGGCCACGCCGGGCACACCGCGTGCGGCGATCAGCCAGCGCACCTCGCGCTCCGGGCCCACGAAGGCGAGATAGGCAAGATCGGGATGACGGGTGAGGAAGTCGCGGGCCGGTGCCGGCGGGCCGCGGCGCGCCAGCGCCCAGTCGACGGCACTGCCGGCGATCTCGTCCTGGTGCTCGCGCAGCCCCAGCCGGATCGACTGCTGCGCCCATTCGATGTCGCGGTACAAGGCCTGCCGCTGCTGATCCTCCATCACATGGTGCAGGTACCAGAAGAAGCCACCCATGAGCAGCCCGAAGGCCAGCAGACCTGCCGCGTGGGTCAGCGTGAACCACTTGATCGCCCGGAGTTCGGCCGGGGGCGAGCTGTCCTGGGTGCGGGGCTGCATGGCGGCGCAGTGTACGGGGGGCACTCCGCATGGCGCAATCGCAAATGTCACAATGCGGAAAGCATTTGCGTATGGTGCAAATTTGTCTTGTGGGCACCGTGCCGCCTACCTAGAATCCGCCGGACAGGGCCACCCTTCGAGGCCCGCCCGCACCGCCCATGATGGGGGAGACCATGTCCGCTGTTCCCGAATCCCTGCCTGGCGCCGGCAACCCCGCCGACGCCGACCCTGCCGAAACCCAGGAGTGGCTCGATGCGCTCGAGGCCGTCATCGATCGCGAAGGCCCGCAGCGCGCGCACTTCCTGCTCGAGTCGCTGACCGAGAAGGCGCGCCGCTCCGGCGCGTTCATTCCGTTCTCGGCCAACACCGCCTACATCAACACCATCCCGGTCCACCTGGAAGAGCGCTCGCCCGGCAATGCCGAGTTCGAGGAGCGCATCCGCAGCTACATCCGCTGGAATGCGATGGCCATGGTGGTCAAGGCCAATCGCCACAACCCGCCCGATGGCGGCGACCTCGGCGGCCACATCGCATCCTTCGCCTCGCTGGCCACCATGATCGGCGCGGGCATGAACCACTTCTGGCATGCCCCGCACGAGGGCCACGGCGGCGACCTGGTCTACTTCCAGGGCCATTCCGCGCCCGGCATCTACGGCCGCGCCTATCTGGAAGGGCGGCTGAGCGAAGACCAGCTGCTCAACTTCCGCCAGGAGGTTCAGGGCAAGGGCCTGTCCTCGTATCCGCATCCCAAGCTGATGCCCGACTTCTGGCAGTTCCCCACGGTGTCGATGGGCCTGGGCCCGCTGATGGCCATCTACCAGGCGCGCTTCCTCAAGTACCTGCACGCCCGCGGCATTGCCGACACCGCCAACCGCAAGGTCTGGGTGTTCTGCGGCGATGGCGAGATGGATGAGCCCGAGTCGCTCGGCGCGATCGGCCTGGCCGCTCGCGAGAAGCTCGACAACCTGATCTTCGTGGTCAACTGCAATCTGCAGCGGCTCGACGGCCCGGTGCGCGGCAACGGCAAGATCATCCAGGAGCTCGAGGGCGAATTCCGCGGCTCGGGCTGGAATGTCATCAAGCTGCTCTGGGGCTCTTACTGGGATCCGCTGCTCGCCCGCGACAAGGACGGCATCCTGCAGCGGGTGATGGAAGAGACCGTCGACGGCGAATACCAGGCCTACAAGGCCAATGACGGCGCCTATGTGCGCCGCCACTTCTTCGGCAAGCACCCCAAGCTGCTCGAGATGGTCTCGCGCATGACCGACGATGACATCTGGCGCCTGAACCGCGGTGGCCACGATCCGCACAAGGTCTACGCGGCCTTCTCGGCGGCGACCCGTCATCGCGGCCAGCCCACGGTGATCCTGGCCAAGACCGTCAAGGGCTATGGCATGGGGCGCGCCGGTGAGGCCAAGAACCCCACCCACCAGCTCAAGAAGCTCGACGCCCAGAGCATCCGCGAGTTCCGTGACCGATTCGGCATCCCGGTGCCCGACGACAAGCTCGACGAGCTGCCCTTCTACAAGCCGGCCGAGGACGCGCCCGAGATGGTCTACATGCACGAGCGTCGGCGGGCGCTCGGCGGCTATCTGCCGCAGCGGCGCCGGCAGTGCGAGGAGCAGCTGGTGGTGCCCGAGCTCACCGCCCTGCAGTCGGTGCTCGACCCCACGCCCGAGGGTCGCGAGATCTCCACCACCCAGGCCTTCGTGCGGGTGCTCACCGCGCTGATCCGCGACAAGTCCCTCGGCCCGCGCATCGTGCCCATCGTTCCCGACGAGGCCCGCACCTTCGGCATGGAAGGCATGTTCCGGCAGCTCGGCATCTATGCCCCCGAGGGCCAGAAGTACACCCCGGTGGACAAGGACCAGGTCATGTACTACCGGGAGGACAAGGCCGGCCAGATCCTCGAGGAGGGCATCAACGAGGCAGGCGCGTTCAGCTCCTGGATCGCGGCGGCCACCTCCTACTCGACCAACAACCGCCAGATGCTGCCGTTCTACATCTACTACTCGATGTTCGGCTTCCAGCGCATCGGCGACCTCGCCTGGGCGGCGGGCGACATGCAGGCCCGCGGCTTCCTGCTGGGCGGCACCGCCGGTCGCACCACGCTGAACGGCGAGGGCCTGCAGCACGAGGACGGCCACAGCCATGTGCTGTCGGCCACCATCCCCAACTGCGTGTCCTATGACCCCGCCTTCGCCCACGAGCTCGCCGTCATCATCCACGACGGGCTGCGCCGCATGGTCACCCGCCAGGAGAATGTCTTCTACTACCTGACGGTCATGAACGAGAACTACGCCCACCCGGGCCTGCGGGCGGGCGACGAGGACGGCATCATCCGCGGCATCTACCAGCTGCGCCCCGGCCAGCCGGGCACCACGCGGGTGCAGCTGCTCGGCTCGGGCACCATCCTGCGCGAGGTGATCGCGGCCGCCGAGCTGCTCGAATCCGACTGGCAGGTGTCTGCCGATGTCTGGAGCGTCACCAGCTTCACCGAGTTGCGCCGCGACGGCCTGGAGTGCGAGCGCTGGAACCTGCTGCATCCCACCGAGCCGCAGCGGGTGCCCTTCGTGGGCCGCCAGCTCGCCGGCCACGGCGGCCCGGTGATCGCGTCCACCGACTACATGAAGCTCTTCGCCGACCAGATCCGGCCCTACCTGCCGCGCGACCGCGACTACCGGGTGCTGGGCACCGATGGCTTCGGCCGTTCGGATTTCCGGGCCCGTCTGCGCGAGCACTTCGAGGTCAACCGCCACTTCGTGGTGGTGGCCGCGCTCAAGGCGCTGGCCGATGAGGGCAGCGTGCCCCCGCGCATCGTGGCCGAGGCGATCAGCCGATACGGCATCGATCCCGACAAGGCCAACCCCCTGTCCGCCTGAGAGACCGCACCATGAGCCAGACGATGGAAGTGCAGGTGCCCGACATCGGCGACTTCGCCGAGGTCGAGGTGATCGAGCTGCTGGTCAAGCCGGGTGACACCGTGGCCGCGGAGCAGTCTCTGATCACGGTGGAATCGGACAAGGCCTCGATGGAGATCCCGTCCTCGGCCGCCGGTGTGGTGAAGGAACTGAAGGTGCGCCTGGGCGACAAGGTCGCCAAGGGCAGCGTGGTGCTGGTGCTCGAGCCCGCCGCCAGCGGCGCCTCCGCCCCCGCGACGGCAGCGGCGCTCTCGCCTCCGCCCCCGCCTCCGCCGATACCGGCACCCGCGCCGGCACCCGCCACGGCCCCCGCGCCGATCCCGGCGCCCGCTGCCGCGGAGCCGCGCGCACACCCGGTGCCGGCCGAGCTGCACGCCGCGGATCCGGTGGTCAAGCCCCATGCCTCGCCGTCGGTGCGCCAGTTCGCCCGTGAGCTGGGGGTCGACCTCACCCGCGTCCGCGGGACGGGTCCGAAGCAGCGCATCCTGCATGAGGATGTGCGCGGCTTCGTGAAGGCGGCGGTGGCCCAGGCCGCGGCGCCTGCACCGGCGGCCTCGCCGCCGGCGGCAAGTGCAGGCGGCCTGTCGGTGCTGCCCTGGCCGAAGGTGGACTTCGCCCGCTTCGGTCCGGTGGAGACCCGGCCCTTGCCGCGCATCCGCCGGATCTCGGGGGCGAACCTGCACCGCAACTGGGTGATGATCCCGCATGTCACCAACCACGAGGACGCGGACATCACGGAGCTGGAGGCCTTCAGGCTGCAGCTCAACCGCGAGAACGAGAAGAGCGGCGCCAAGCTCACCATGCTCGCCTTCCTGATCAAGGCCTGCGTGTCGGCGCTGCAGCGCTTTCCCGAGTTCAACGCCTCGCTCGAGGGCGACAACCTCGTGCTCAAGCGCTACTTCCACATCGGCTTCGCGGCCGATACGCCTAACGGGCTGGTGGTGCCGGTGGTGCGCGATGCCGATACCAAGGGTGTGCTGCAGATCGCCCGCGAGACCGCCGAGCTGGCCGGTCGTGCCCGCGAGGGCAAGCTCGGGCCCGCCGACATGCAGGGCGGCTGCTTCTCGATCTCCAGCCTCGGCGGCATCGGCGGCACGTATTTCACGCCGATCATCAACGCGCCGGAGGTGGCCATCCTCGGGGTCAGCCGCTCGAGCACCCGGCCGGTCTGGGACGGCAAGCAGTTCGCGCCGCGGCTGATCCTGCCGCTGTCGCTGTCCTACGACCACCGCGTCATCGACGGCGCGGCCGCTGCCCGCTTCAACGCGCACCTCGCGCAGGTGCTCGCCGATTTCCGCCGGGTGATGCTGTGAGCGGCGCCGCTGGCGCCGGGAGGACCGAGCCATGAGCCAGACGATCGAGGTGCGCATCCCCGACATCGGCGACTTCGCCGAGGTCGAGGTGATCGAACTGCTGGTCAAGCCGGGCGATACCGTGGCGGCCGAGCAGTCGCTGATCACAGTCGAGTCCGAGAAGGCGTCGATGGAGATCCCGTCCTCGGCTGCCGGGGTGGTGAAGGAACTGAAGGTCGCGCTCGGCGACAAGGTTGCCGAGGGCAGCCTGGTGCTGCTGCTCGAGCCCGTGGCAGGCGATGCCGCCGCGACCGTGCCCGCCGATGCGGTCCCGGCACGCAGCGCCGCCACGGCCGCCACGGCCGCGCCGCCGGTCACCGCGACCTTGCCGGCCGCGCCTGTTCCGCCCGCGGCGACCACCGTATCGGCCGCCCCTCAGCCGGCGCCGCCCACCGGCCGCGAGCCCGATCAGCATTGCCAGCTGCTGGTGATCGGTGGCGGGCCGGGCGGCTACTCGGCGGCCTTCCGGGCCGCCGACCTCGGCCTGAGCACGGTCATCGTCGAGCGCTATCCGGTGCTCGGCGGGGTCTGTCTGAATGTTGGTTGCATCCCCTCCAAGGCGCTGCTGCATGTCGCCTCCCTGATGGACGAGGCCCGCGCCCTGGCCGCCCACGGCATCGCCTTCGGCGAGCCGCAGATCGACCTTGCCGGCCTGCGCGGCTGGAAGGATCAGGTGGTGGGCAAGCTCACCGGCGGGCTCGCCGGCATGGCCCGCGCCCGCAAGGTCGATGTGGTGCGCGGCGTGGCCTCGTTCGTCGATGCGCACCATGTCGAGGTCGAGCTCACCGAGGGCAGCGGCCAGGCCCGCAGCGGCACGCGCCGGCTGATCCGTTTCGAGCAGGCGATCATCGCGGTGGGCAGCCAGCCCGTGCGGCTGCCCTTCCTGCCGGAAGACCCGCGCATTGTCGACTCCACCGGCGCGCTGGCGCTGGCCACGCGCCCGAAGCGCCTGCTGGTGATCGGCGGCGGCATCATCGGCCTGGAGATGGGCACGGTCTACTCCACGCTCGGCGCCGAGCTCGATGTGGTCGAGATGCAGGATGGCCTCATGACCGGCGCCGACCGCGATCTCGTGCGGGTCTGGCAGAAGTTCAACCAGCACCGCTTCGGTCGCCTGATGATGCGCACCCGCACCGTTCGGGCGCAGGCCGAGGCCGACGGCATCCGGGTCTGGTTCGAGGGCGAGAACGCGCCGCCCGAGCCGCAGTGCTACGACCTCGTGCTGAGCGCGGTCGGCCGCACGCCCAACGGCGGGCGGGTCGCGGCCGAGCGCGCCGGCGTCAGCGTCGATGCCCGCGGCTTCATCCCGGTGGACAGCCAGATGCGCACCAGCGCGCCGCACATCTACGCCATCGGCGATGTGGTCGGCCAGCCGATGCTCGCCCACAAGGCAGTCCACGAGGGCCATGTCGCGGCCGAGGCGGCCGCCGGCCGCAAGTCGCACTTCGATGCCAGCGTGATCCCCTCGGTGGCCTACACCGACCCCGAGGTGGCCTGGGTGGGGCTTACCGAAGATGACGCGAAGACCCGCGGCATCGAGGTGACCCGCGGTCTGTTCCCGTGGGCGGCCTCGGGGCGGGCCATCGCCAATGGCCGCGACGAGGGCTTCACCAAGCTGCTCTTCGATGCCCAGAGCCATCGCATCGTCGGCGGCGGCATCGTCGGCACGCACGCCGGCGACCTGATCGGCGAGATCGCGCTGGCCATCGAGATGGGTGCCGATGCGGTCGACATCGGCCGCACCATCCATCCGCATCCCACGCTGGGTGAATCCATCGGGCTGGCCGCCGAGGCCGCCGAGGGGGTGTGCACCGACCTGCCGCCACCGCGCAAGCGCTGAAGGCCGGTGCCTGGCCCGGCGCGCGCCTTGGCGAGCGCCGGCTTTTGCGCGAGACTGCGCGGTCTTTCTCCAGGAGCAGGCAGCCATGTCCCGCAGCATCCGCGTGTTCATCGACGGCGAGGCCGGCACCACCGGCCTGGGCATCCGTGAGCGGCTTCAGGCCCAGCCGGGCTTCGAGCTGGTGTCGATCGCACCCGAGCGCCGCAAGGACCCACAGGCCAAGCGCGAATTGATGGCCGGCGTCGATGTGGTGGTGCTGTGCCTGCACGACGATGCCGCCCGCGAGACCGTGGCCCTGGCCGACGCCATGGGCGCAGGCGCGCCGCGGCTGCTGGATGCGAGCAGCGCCCACCGGGTGGCCCCGGGGTGGGTCTACGGCTTTGCCGAGATGGCGCCGGGGCAGGCCCAGGCGATCCGCGCCGCCGCGCGCGTGTCCAATCCCGGTTGCTATCCCACCGGCGCAATCGCGCTGTTGCGGCCGCTGCGCGAAGCGGGGCTGCTGCCAGCGGACTATCCGGTGGCGATCCCGGCGGTGAGCGGCTACAGCGGCGGCGGGCGCTCGATGATCGAGGCCCACGAGGCCGGCAAGGCGCCAGCGTTCGAGTACTACGGCCTGGGACTGGAGCACAAGCACCTGCCCGAGATCCAGACCCATGCCGGCCTGAGCCGCCGGCCGATCTTCCTGCCCTCGGTGGGCAGCTACCGCCAGGGCATGCGGGTGATGGTGCCGCTGCACCTCGATCTGCTCGCGCCCGGCACCGACGGCGCGCGGCTGCATGCGGTGCTGGCCGAGCGCTATCGCGACGCCGCCGGCATCCGGGTGCTGCCGGCCGAGCCCGAGGGGCGCATCGAGCCCGAAGCGCTCAATGACACCGATGCCATGGAGCTGCGGGTCTTCGCCAATCCGGCCCGCGGGCAGGCCGTGCTGGTGGCGCGGCTCGACAACCTCGGCAAGGGCGCCTCGGGCGCCGCGGTCGAGAACCTGCGGCTGATGACCGGGGTCTGAAGCGCCTGCGGCAGGCCTGCCTGCCGCCCTGATGCGGATCCCTCGCCGGGGATAACCCTAGGACAGCGTCTGCATCAAAACCGTTACAGTTGCGTGTTTGCCTACCCACCCGCTCCCTGCGAGATCGTCCATGAAGAGCCTGCTGCCGCTTGCGCACGCCATCGACCGGTTCAACAACCTCTTCGGCCGGATCGCCATCTGGGCCACCTTCATCTCCTGCATGGTCTCGGCGGGCAATGCGAGCATCCGCTACCTCTTCGACAAGAGCTCCAACGCCTGGCTGGAGCTGCAGTGGTACCTGTTCGCGGTCAATGTGATGCTCGGCGCGGCCATGGTGTTGCGGGTCAACGAGCATGTGCGGGTCGACGTCCTCTACGGCCGCTCCTCCGGCACCCGCAAGGCGGCCATCGACCTCTTCGGCATGATCTTCTTCCTCATGCCGGCCGCGCTGCTCATGGTCTGGATGTCCTGGCCGTGGTTCCTCGATTCCTTCATCCACAACGAGATGTCCAGCAACGCCGGCGGCCTGGTGCGCTGGCCGGTGAAGCTCATGGTGCCGCTGGGCTTCCTGATGCTCTCGCTGCAGGGCATCTCCGAGATCATCAAACGGGTGTGCTTCCTGCAGGGCACCTACGAGATGAACCTCCAGTACGAACGGCCGCTGCAGTGATCGTCGACCGCCCAGTCCAATCCTTCAAGAGCATTTCACGATGATCACGATGCAAAACATGGCGCCGCTGATGTTCGGCAGCCTGGTCATAGTCATGCTGATCGGGTTCCCGGTCGCGTTCTCGCTGGCGGCGCTCGGCCTGTTCGCCGGCGTCATCTCCATCGAGCTCGGCTTCTTCCCGGCGCAGTACATGGCCAACCTGCCGCTGCGCATCTTCGGCATCCTGTCCAACGATCTGCTGCTGGCCATCCCCTTCTTCACCTTCATGGGGGCCATCCTCGAGCGCTGCGGCCTCGCCGAAGACCTGCTCGAGGGCACCGGCCAGCTCTTCGGCTCGGTGCCGGGGGGGCTGGCCTATGCGGTCATCATCGTCGGCGCCATCCTGGGCGCGATCACCGGCACGGTGGCCGCCTCGGTGATCGCCATGGGCGTGATCTCGCTGCCCATCATGATGCGCTACGGCTACAACATGCGGCTGGCCACCGGCGTGATCGCCGCCTCGGGCACGATCACCCAGGTGATCCCGCCCTCGCTGGTGCTGGTGGTGCTGGCCGACCAGCTCGGCAAGTCGGTGGGCGACATGTACAAGGGCGCCATCGGCCCCTCGATCGCCCAGACCCTGATCTTCATCGCCTACATCGTGGTGCTGTCGATCCTCAAGCCGCACTACATGCCGCCGCTGCCCCCTGAGGCGCGCACCATCTCCGGCTGGGCACTCTGGAAGAAGGTGCTCTGGGGCATGGTGCCCTCGGTGGTGCTGATCTTCCTGGTGCTGGGCACCATCTTCATGGGCCTGGCCACGCCCACCGAGGCGGGCGCCATGGGCGCGGTGGGCGCCATGGTGCTGGCGGCGGTCAACCGCCGCCTGACCTGGAAACTCATCCGCGAGGGCATGGAGTCCACCGGCCGCATCACTGCCATGGTGATCTTCATCCTGGTGGGTTCCACGGTGTTCTCGCTGGTGTTCCAGGGCGTCGATGGGGCGATCTGGATCGAGCACATGCTCATCTCCATGACCGGCGGCACGGTGGTCGGCTTTCTGGTGGTGGTCAACCTGTTCGTGTTCTTCCTGGCCTTCTTCCTCGATTTCTTCGAGATCGCCTTCATCATCATCCCGCTGCTCGCGCCGGTGGCGGCCAAGCTCGGTATCGACCTGATCTGGTTCGGCGTGCTGCTCTGCGTGAACATGCAGACCTCGTTCATGCACCCGCCCTTCGGCTTCGCGCTGTTCTATCTGCGCGGCATCGCGCCCAAGGAGGTCAAGAGTTCCGACATCTACCTTGGCGCCATACCCTGGGTGTTCCTGCAGCTGCTGCTGGTGGCCATCCTGATCTTCTGGCCGGGCATGGTCACCATGTGGCTCGACAAGGAGGTGGCGGTCGATCTCGACAAGGTCAAGATCGAGGTCCAGTCCGATGACGACAAACCCGGCGCCGACGGCAAGGACGGCGCGGCCAAGGGCGAGGACGGCAAGCCGGTCGAGGAGGAGGATCTCGGCAAGCTGCTGCAGAAGCAGATGCTCGAGGATGCCGCCAAGGACTCGAAGGACGCCGCCAAGCCTGACGGCAAGTAGCGGCTTGTGGCAGGCGGTGTGCAGCGGGGGCTTCGGCCCCCGTTGTCGTTTTCCGGATCATTGGCTGCGCCTGTCGCCCCGGCTGCGCCAGCATTTCCGGCTGCACCAGGGGCGGAACAGCGGTCATCGGCCACCCGGTGGCCGTGGGGTTCCTGCGCTGGTGGTGCCCATGAAAACGGGGGCCGAAGCCCCCGTGTCGTTGCCGGCCCGGGCAGCGGCGAGGCCGCTCCCGGTGCGCGCCGCTCAGCGGCGAGCGCTGGCCATGAAGTCGTCGAAGGTGTTCTCGGTGACCCGGAACCAGAGGATCTGGTCGCGCTGGAAACCGAAGTAGTGGTCGTGCAGCTTCTTGAACTCGGCGCTCTTGGCGGTGGTCTCGGCGTAGACCTCCTGGGTGGCCTTGAAGCAGGCCTCCATCACCGGGCGGGGGAAGGCCTTGAGCACGGTACCGCTGGCCACCATGCGCTTGAGCGCCTGGGGGTTGCCGGCGTCGTACTTCGACATCATGAAGGTATTGCCTTCCTCGTTGGCGGCTTCCCAGGCGGCGCGGAAGTCGGGCGGCAGGGCGTCGAGCGCCTTCTGGTTGACGATGCTGTGCAGCGCCGGGCCACCTTCCCACCAGCCGGGGTAGTAGTAGAACTTGGCCACCTTGTTGAAGCCGAGCTTCTCGTCATCGTAGGGGCCGACCCACTCGGCCGCGTCGATGGTGCCTTTCTCGAGGGCCGGGTAGATGTCGCCACCGGCGATCTGCTGCGGCACCACGCCGAGCTTGGTCAGCACCTGACCGGCGAAGCCGCCGACCCGGAACTTCAGGCCCTTCAGGTCTTCGACGGTGTTGATCTCCTTGCGGAACCAGCCACCCATCTGTGCGCCGGTGTTGCCGTTCAGGAAGGCCACCACGCCGCTCTTGCGGGCGAACTCGTTGAAGATCTTCTCGCCGCCGCCATGGTGCCACCAGGCGTTGTACTGGCGGGCGTTCAGGCCGAAGGGGATCGCGGTGGCCACGGCCCAGCTCGGCTCCTTGCCGAAATAGTAGTAGAGCGCGGTGTGGCCGGCTTCCACGGTGCCGCTCTGAACGGCGTCGAGCACCTGCAGGCCCGGGACGATTTCGCCGGCGGCATGCACGGTGATCTGGAACTTGTTGTTCGTGATCTGGGCGACCCGACGCGCCACGACCTCGGCGGCGCCGTAGATGGTGTCGAGCGACTTGGGGAAGCTCGAGGCCAGACGCCAGCGCACGGTGGGCTGGGCGCGGACGATGGCCGGGGCGGCCAGGACGCCGGCGGCGGCGCCGACGCCTGCCTTGCCGAGGAAATTACGACGTTGCATGGAAGGGTGTCTCCGGAAGGTCAATGGGGCCGCCCTGCGGGGCGGCGGTTCTTGGAACGCGCGACTATAGCCGCGGCTCTTTTCAGGGCCTATCGGGACTTTCCCTGCCCGCGACGGCGGTGGGGTTCAGCCCAGGCGGGTGCGGGCGCGGGCGATCGCGGCCCGCACCTGCACCGGCGCGGTGCCGCCGATGTGATTGCGCGAGCCCACCGAGCCCTCCAGGGTGAGGGCGGCGAAGACATCGTCGGCGATCTCGGGGGCGAAGCGCTGAAGGCTGGCCAGCGGCAGCGCCGACAGGTCCACGCCCTGGTCGGCGGCATGCCGCACTGCCCGTGCCACGGCCTCGTGCGCGTCCCGGAACGGCAGACCACGGCGGACCAGGTAGTCGGCGAGGTCGGTGGCGGTGGAGAAGCCCTCGGCCGCGGCCTGACGCATGCGTTCGGGGCGCACCTCGATGCCGGCGACCATCTCGGCGAAGATCCGCAGGGTCTGCTCCAGAGTGTCGACGGTGTCGAAGAGCGGCTCCTTGTCCTCCTGATTGTCCTTGTTGTAGGCCAGGGGCTGGCCTTTCATCAGGGTGAGCAGCGACACCAGGTGGCCGGTGACCCGGCCGGTCTTGCCCCGAGCAAGCTCCGGGACATCGGGGTTCTTCTTCTGCGGCATGATCGACGAGCCGGTGCAGAATCGGTCGGGCAGGTCGATGAAGCCCACCCGCGGCGACATCCAGATCACCAGCTCTTCCGACAGCCGCGACACATGGGTCATGACCAGCGCGGCGGCAGCGCAGAACTCGATCGCGAAGTCGCGGTCGGAGACCGCATCGAGCGAGTTCTCGCAGACGCCGTCAAAGCCCAGGGCGCGCGCCACCTGCTCGCGGTCGATCGGATAGCTGGTGCCGGCCAGCGCCGCGGCGCCCAGCGGCAGCCGGTTCACCCGCGCGCGGCAGTCGGTCAGGCGCTGCGCGTCGCGCGAGAACATCTCCACATAGGCCATCAGGTGGTGGCCGAAGCTGATCGGTTGGGCCACCTGCAGGTGGGTGAATCCCGGCATGATGGTGTCGGCGTGGCGCTCGGCCACCGACAGCAGTGCGCGCTGCAGTTCGGCCAGCAGCACCACCAGCGCGTCGATCTGGTCGCGCAGCCACAGGCGGATGTCGGTGGCCACCTGGTCGTTGCGTGAGCGCGCGGTGTGCAGGCGCTTGCCGGCATCGCCCACCAGCTCGGTCAGGCGCTTCTCGATGTTCAGATGCACGTCTTCGAGGTCGAGCTGCCACACGAAGCGGCCCTGCTCGATCTCGTCACGGATCTGCGCCATGCCGCGCTCGATGGCGGCGAGGTCATCGGCGCTGATCAGTCCGCATGCGTGCAGCATGGCTGCGTGCGCGAGCGAGCCGCGGATGTCGTGCAGCGCCAGGCGCTGATCGAAGCCCACCGACGCGGTGTACCGTTTCACGAGCTCCGAGACGGGTTCCGAGAAACGCCCCGACCAGGCCTCGGTTTTCTTGGCGAATTGATCTGTCATAATCGAAGGATTATATGCGTGGCTCGCTCAGGCCATTCCGGGCAGGCCAATGCGGCGCGCCGGCCTCGGCGCGGTTCATCGCCCGGGCCCGTGCGGCCAGACCAGAGGGAGTTGCATGCAGCCGGTCAGTCAGCTGCCCCCGGTTCTCGGTACCGTGGTTTCGCGGCGCGTGTCCGACGGCGCCGATATTCCCGTCATCCCTGATTGCTGCAATGTCGGCATCACCGCCCGCATCCTGGTCGCGCTCAATATCGCGGCGCTGCTGCTTGCGGCGCTCACCGGTGATTCCCCCGCCGACATGCTCACCCGGGCCGCAGTGCTCTGCGGTGTGCTCGAACCGGTGGCCATCGCCTGCCTGATCGCGTTGTGCGGCGTGCGGCGGGTGGTCAGCGGCCGATCGCTGCGGGTGCAATGGATGGTCGGATTGGCGGTGCCCGCGGTGCTCGTGATGGCCGCCGGCCTGATCGCCTCGCCCTATTTCGTGCCCGAGTTGCGCGGCATCGGCTTGCTGGGCTGGCTGGCGCTGCGCGGTCTGGCGGCGGTGGCGGTGAGCGCACTGGCCTTCGAGTATTTCCGGCTGCGCTCGCTGTCGTTCGCGCCATCGCTTGCCGATGCGCGACTGCAGGCGCTGCAGGCGCGCATCCGGCCGCATTTCCTCTTCAACAGCCTGAACACCGTGCTCGGCCTGATGCGCAGCGATCCGCGCCGCGCCGAGTACACGCTCGAGAATCTCGCCGACCTCTTTCGTGTGTTCATGCGCGACACCCGCGAACTGGTTCCTCTTGACGAGGAGGCGGTCAC
Organism: Quisquiliibacterium sp.; assembly: GCF_982640115.1. NCBI lineage: Bacteria > Pseudomonadati > Pseudomonadota > Betaproteobacteria > Burkholderiales > Burkholderiaceae > Quisquiliibacterium > Quisquiliibacterium sp. Next base: position 21,663 of record NZ_CEXFHW010000006.1, read on the forward strand.
CTGCCAGCAGTACATCGCCATCGAGGAGTTGCGGCTTGGCGAGCGCCTGCAGGTCAACTGGCATCTCGAGGACATGCCCGGCGACGCGCTGCTGCCCTCGCTCCTGCTGCAACCGCTGATCGAGAACGCCGTTCACCACGGCATCGAGCCGAGTTCCGAGCCCGGCCTCATCTCGGTCAGCATCGCCCGTGTGGGCGAGCGCATCAGGGTCGAGATCCTCAATCCCATCCCCGACCGGCCTCCCACCCGATCCGGAAACCAGATGGCGCTCTCCAATGTCAGGGAGCGTCTGATGCTGCTGTACGATATGGAGGCCGAACTCAAGACTGGCGCAGCCGACGGTCAGTTCCGCGTGCTGCTTGAATTCCCCTACCGAAAAGAGAGGCGACGCCGCGATGTCCGACGCCATTTCAGTCCTTATCGTTGATGACGAGCCCGTGGCTCGCGCAAGGCTGCGCGAACTGCTGGCTGACCTCGCCCCCGAGTTTCCCCATCGCATCGTGGCCGAGGCCGCCAACGCGCCCGAGGCGCTCTCGCAGATCGACCTCTACAACCCTCAGCTGGTTCTGCTCGATGTGCAGATGCCCGGCATGACGGGCATCGAGCTGGCACGCCATGTGTCCGCCCGTGCCGCGGCCTCCGAGACCCCCAGGCCGATGCCGCTGGTGATCTTCGTGACCGCCTTCGAGGAGTTCGCGGTCGATGCCTTCGAGGTTCGGGCCATCGACTACCTGCTCAAGCCGGTGCGTGCGCAGCGCCTCCTCGAAGCGCTCAAGCGCGCGATGACCCGCCTGCCCGCCGACCAGATCCAGGCCATCGACCAGCTCGCGCGCGCGGCCAACATCCGGCGCCGGCACCTGAGCGTGCATGAGCGTGGCCGGGTGATCCTGGTGCCGCTCGACCAGGTGGTCTATCTCAAGGCCGAGCTCAAGTACATCACCGTGCGCACCCGCGAGCGCGAGTTCCTGATCGAAGAGTCGCTGACCTCGCTCGAGGAGGAGTTCATCGACCGATTCGTGCGCATCCACCGCAATGCGCTGGTCGCACGGCCCTCCATCGCCGGCTTCGAGCGGGTCACGCCCACGGGCGACGAGGAGGGCGGTGATCCCTACTGGCAGGTGGTGCTGCGTGACATCCCCGAGCGCCTGCCGGTCAGCCGGCGCCAGTGGTCCACCGTCAAGAACCTGGTCACCTGATCCCCTCGGGGCGCGACAGTCCTTCCCTGGTCTTCCATGCCATCTGCCAACCCTCCCGCTGCCGCGCCCGCCCGCCTCGTCATCGCCTCCCGTGAGAGCCGGCTGGCCATGTGGCAGGCCCGCCATGTGCAGGCGCTGCTCCAGGCCCGTTATCCCGGCACACAGGTGGACATCCATGGGCTGACCACCGAGGGCGACCGCATCCTCGACCGCGCGCTCTCCGAAATCGGTGGCAAGGGCCTGTTCACCAAGGAGCTCGAGGTTGCCCTGGCCGAGGGCAGGGCTGACCTCGCGGTGCACTCCCTCAAGGATGTGCCCATGGAGCTGCCGCCGGGCTTCATGCTGGCGGCGGTGCTCGAGCGCGAAGACCCGCGCGACGCCTTCGTGTCCACCCGGTATGCCGGCCTCGAGGCCATGCCTGCCGGTGCGCGGGTGGGTACCTCCAGCCTGCGCCGGGCGGCGCTCATTCGTCGCCGGTTTCCGGCCCTCGATGTGCAGCCCCTGCGCGGCAATCTCGATACCCGGCTCGCCAAGCTCGACCGCGGCGAGTACGGCGCCATCGTCCTGGCGGCCGCGGGCCTCAAGCGACTGGGCCTGGCCGATCGCATCCGCGCCATCGTGCCCGAGACGGCCAGCCTGCCGGCGGCCGGTCAGGGCGCGCTCGGCATCGAGTGCCTGAGTGCCCGCACCGATGTCGCCGGCTGGGTTCAGGCGCTGGCGCATCCGCCCACCTGGGCCCAGGTCAGCGCCGAGCGCATGCTCTCGCGCCTGCTCGGCGGCAGCTGCCGGGTGCCGCTGGCCGCCTACTGCGTGGCCCGCCCCGAAGGCGGGCTCAGGCTGCGGGCCTGCGTGGCCAGCACCGATGGCACCCAGCTGGTCGAGGCCGAGCGCAGCTGCACGGGCAATGACATCGACAGTGCCGAGACGCTCGGCCGCGAGGTGGCCGACCTGCTCACCGCGCAGGGCGCCCGCGCCCTGCTGCCTGCCCCGGCCTGAGCGCGACCGCGGGCGGGCGGGTGAGGGGCGTGCGGATAGTCCTCACCCAGCCGCAGCCGCGCTGCGCAGCGCTCGCGCAGGCGCTGCGCGCGCGCGGCCATGAGGTCGTGGCGCTGCCGGTCCGTCATCTGACGCCGCTGGCGGCGCAATCCCCCGCTGCCGAGGCGCTCGCCGCCAGCCGCGAAGCCGACTGGCTGATCTTCGTCAGTCCGGGTGCGGTCGAGGCCGCCCTGCCGGTGCTGCTTGCCCAGCCCGGCGGCTGGCAGCCGCGGGCCGGTCTGGCGATGATCGGACCGGGCACCGCGACGGCGTTGCGCGACCGGGGGCTCGATCCCGAGGCGCTGGCGCTCCGGTGGTGCCTGCCCGAGAGCCCGCCCTTCGATGCCGGTGCGCTGATCGCCCAGCCACCCTTCGATCGGCCGGCGGGCCTGCGCATGATGGTGCTGCGCGGCGAGCGCGGCCGCGACGACTGGATCGACACGCTGCGCGCTCGCGGCGCGCAGCTGAGCGTGGTGGCGGTGCATCAGGCAACGGCCCTGAGCCTGCCACGCGCCGATCTGAGCCGCGCCGCCGACTGGCTGGTCAGGCCGGCAGACGGTCCGCCGGCGGTGTTCGTGTTCACCGCGCGCGACGCGATCGAGCAGCTCGCCGAGGCCCTGCCGGAGGCGGGCAGGGCCTTGGCGCTGGCGCTCACGGTGCATCCCCGACTGGCCGAGGGGCTGCGGCAACGGGGCTGGGCCCGCGTGCGGCTGATCGAACCGGGTGAGGCCGGCCTGCTGGCCGCGTTAGAATCGGGAGCTCGGGAAGGCATCGACGCCGGCGGTTCGGCCCGGTCTTCCTGAATTCTTCGTCTCCTGCCTTGTCGCAAGCACCCGAGCCATCCCCGACGCCGACCGATCCGGTCGCCGGTCAGCCCGCGCCCGTCGCCGGCGGACCCGAGCCGGCCGCCCGCGTCGTGGCCTCGCCAGTGCTCTCCCGCGTCCTCGCCGGCCTGCGCGCCGGCCTGTCGCAGGCGCGTGCCCGCCCGGCGTGGATCGCGCTGGGGCTGGCGGTGCTCGCGTTGCTGCTGGTGCTCGTGCAATGGCAGCGTACCGGCGGCATCGCCCAGGAAGCGGCGCGGCGGCTGCAGAGCGCCGACGCACGGGCCGCGCAGCTCGACACCCAGCTGCGGCTCACCCAGGATCAGGCCCGCGATCTGCAGGCGCGCGCCGCCGTGCTCGAGGGCAAGCTCACGGAGGCCCTGGGCCGGCAGGCGCAGCTCGAGAGCCTCTATCGCAGCATCTCCCATGATTCGCTCGACTCGGTGCTGGCCGAGGTCGAGAACGCCCTCGCGATCGCCTCGCAGCAGCTGGTGGTGAGCGGCAATGTGCAGGGCGCGCTGGTGGCGCTCGCCGATGCCGACGGCCGCCTGGCGCGCATCCGCCAGCCGCAGGCGATCGGGCTGCGGCGTCTGCTGCAGCGGGACATCGATCGGCTGAAGGCGCTGCCCGCGGTCGATCTGGTGGGTCTGGCCCTGCGCCTGGACACCATCACGGCCGTCGTCGACCAGCTGCCGCTGATGGCCAGCGCCGCGCCGCCCGCGGCACGGGTGGCCGATCCCGCGCCGGCCCAGGCCGAGCGCCGGTTCAGCCTGGAGGGTCTGGCCTCCACCGGGCGGCGCGGCCTCGATGCGCTGCTCGCCGAGCTCTCGCAGCTCTTCCGGGTCAACCGCGCCGACACGCCCGATACCCTGCTGCTCGCCCCCGATCAGCAGTACTTCCTGCGCCAGAACCTGCGGCTGCTGCTGCTCTCGGTGCGGGTGTCGCTGCTGTCGCGCCTGGAGGCGGTCTATCGCAGCGACCTCGAACGGGCCCTGTCCTGGCTCGGCACCCACTACGACCGTGATCAGCGTTCGGTGGCCAATGCCATCGCGGCGCTGCGCCAGCTGCAGTCGGCACGCATCGCGCCCGACATCCCATCGCTGGGCGACACGCTGGCGGCGGTTCGCGCCGCGCGCACCGCCCTCGAGAACAATCCCTGACCGTCGACCGGTCGGGCTGCCTCACGGAACGCTGTCGTGCGCGCGATCATCTGGTCCCTGCTGCTGGTCAGCGCTGCGGTCGGTCTGGCGCTGCTGATGCGGGTCAACCATGGCAATGTCGCCATCTTCTGGCCGCCGTACCGGCTCGATGTCTCGGTCAACCTTGCGCTGGTGGTGCTGGTGGCCGGCTTCGCGGCCCTGCATCTGCTGCTGGTGGCCCTGGCCAACGCGCTCGATCTCCCGGCCCGGGTGCGCGAGTACCGTGAGCGCCGGCTGCGCGATGCCGCCGTGGTGGCCTTGCGCGAGTCGGTGCTGGCGCTCTACGAGGGCCGATTCGGCCGCGCCGAGCGGCTGGCTCAGCAGGCCCGCGATGATGAACGCCTTGCCGGCCCGGCGGCCCTGGTGGCGGCCCGCGCGGCGCATCGCATGCGCGAATTCGAGCGCCGAGACCGTTGGCTCGCGCTGGCCGAAACCGATCGCGGCACGCTGCATGCCGGTCTCATGTCGGGCGCTGAACTCGCCCTCGAAGAGCAGGATGCGGCCCGCGCCATCCATGGCATCGAGCGTCTGCATTCGCGCGGCATGCGGCACATCCATGCCCTGCGGGTGGCGCTGCGCGCCTACGAGCAGGCCGGCGACTGGCCCCGGGTGCTGCGGGTGCTGCGCCAGCTCGAAAAGCGCGATGTGCTGCATCCGGCGGCCATCCGCGGTCTGCGGGTGCGCGCCTGCCGCACCCTGATCGGCCTGCGTGGCGATGACGCCGAAGGCGTGCGCGCCTTCTGGCAGGAGCTGCGCGCCGAGGAGCGCGAACTGCCCGAGGTGGCCGAAGCGGCGGCGCTGGCCTTCGCCCGCGCGGGCGACGCGGCCTATGCCCGGCGCCTGCTCGAAAGCGCGCTCGCGGCCGGCTTCTCGGCCCGCCTGCTCCACGCCCATGCCGGGCTCACCGAAGTGCCTGCGCTCGAACGCCTGCAGCAGGCCGAGCGCTGGCGCGAGCAGCACGGCGATGATCCCGACATCACCCTTGCGCTGGGGCGTCTGTGCACGGCCGAGTCCCTCTGGGGCAAGGCGGCCGACTATCTCGGTCGCAGCCAGGCTGCGCGCGACGACCGTGCGGTGCGCCTCGCGCTGGCCGAGCTTGCCGAGCGCACGGGAGAGGCCGACGAGGCTGCCCGGCACTACCGAGCCGCGGCGCTCTGGCGAGCGCCCGCCGACTGAAGGCAGCCGGTCGGCATGGCCGTTGACGGTTTGCGGCTGCGCCGTCCGGTGGCGGTTGCGCGGCACCCGCCCCCCAGACGCAGCGGCCGCGCCGCAGCCCCGTCTCAGACGCAGCGGCCGCCGTCGACCTCCAGGCAGGCGCCGGTGATGAAGTCGGCGTCATCCGAGACCAGGAACAGCGCGGCATTGGCGATGTCGCGCGGCTGCGAGAAGCGGCCCAGCGGAATGCTGCTGACGAAGCGGGCCCGGATCTCGGGCGTATCCTCGCCCATGAAGGTGGCCAGCAGCGGCGTCTCGCCAGCCACCGGGTTGATCACATTGACCCGGATGCCGAAGGGCGCAAGCTCCACGGCCATCGCCTTGGAGGTGACGATCGCCGCCCCCTTGCTGCCGTTGTACCAGACCAGTCCCGGCCGCGGCCGCACGCCGGCGGTGGAGGCGATGGTCAGAAACACGCCGCCGCCGCGTTCCTTGAAGTACGGGGTCATCACCCGCGCGCTCCAGTACAGGCTCTTCACATTGACCCGGTAGACGCGGTCGAACTCGTCTTCCTCGACGGTGAGCAGCGACTGGTTGCGGTGCGACACACCGGCGTTGTTCACCATGATGTGCAGCTCGCCCCAGGCCTTGAGCGTGGCCTCGAGCAGGCCGCGCATGTCGTCGCCGCTGGCGACATCGGCCCGCACGAAGCAGGCCTGCCCGCCCTCGGCGCGGATGGCTGCGGCCACCCGCTCGCCGTTGGCGACATCGACATCGTTGACCACCACGCGCGCGCCCTCGCGGGCGAATGTCCGGGCGATGCCTTCACCGAAGCCGGAGCCGGCACCAGTGACGATCGCGACCTTGCTGCTGAGTCTCATGGGCAATCCTTGATCGGAAGGGAAACCGGCGGCCAGCCGCCGGCGGGTCAGTCGTGGCGGATGGCCACGGTCTTGAGGGCGGTGAAGCCGTAGAGCGCCTCGAAGCCTTTCTCGCGGCCGTGGCCGCTTGCGCCCACCCCGCCGAAGGGCAGCTCGACGCCGCCGCCGGCGCCGTAATTGTTGATGAAGACCTGGCCGGCGCGCAGCGCCCGCGCCAGTCGCAGCTGGCGGGCGCCATCGCGGGTCCAGATCCCGGCCACCAGCCCGTAGCGGGTGGCGTTGGCCAGGGCCAGCGCCTGCGCCTCGTCGGCAAAGGGCGTGACCACCAGCACCGGCCCGAAGATCTCCTCCTGGAAGAGCCGGTTGTTGGCCGGCACCCGGTCGAGCAGCACCGGCGCCTGGTAGAAGCCGCCGGCAGGCGCGCTCTCGACCACCGTGCCCTGGGCGGCCACGCTCAGGCCGCTGCTCTGGGCGTCGGACAGGAAGTCCCATACCCGCTGCAGTTGCCGGCGCGAGACCAGCGGACCGAGGTCGAGGTCGGCGTGGGCCGGACCGGCACGCAGGGCGGCGAAGCGCTGCGCGAGGCGCTCCACCAGGGTTTCGTGCAGCGACTGGTGCACCAGCACCCGGCTGCCCGCGGAGCAGGTCTGACCGGCGTTCTGGATGATGGCGGCCACGAGCACCGGCAGCGCGGCATCGAGATCGGCATCCTCGAACACCAGTTGCGGCGACTTGCCGCCGAGCTCGAGCGTGACCGGGCAGTGATGCTGGGCCGCGGCCTGGGCCACCTTGCGGCCGGTGGTGGTCGAGCCGGTGAACGAGAGGTGGTCGACGCCCGGGTGCTCGGCCAGCGCCTGGCCGGCCTCGGCGCCCAGCCCGGTGACGATGTTCAGCGCGCCGGCCGGCAGACCGGCCTGGGCGGCGAGCTCGGCCACCCGCAGCAGCGACAGGCAGGCATCCTCGGCGGGCTTGACCACGCAGGCGTTCCCGGTGGCCAGGGCCGCGCCCACCGAACGCCCGAAGATCTGCATGGGGTAGTTCCAGGGAATGATGTGGCCGGTGACCCCGTGCGGCTCGCGCACCGTGAGCACGGTGTAGCCCGGCTGGTAGGGAATGGTCTGGCCATGCAGCTTGTCGGCCGCGCCGGCGTAGTACTCGAAGTAGCGCGCCAGCGCGCCGGCATCGGCGCGGGCCTGGCCGATCGGCTTGCCGGTGTCGAGGGATTCGATCTGGGCCAGCGATTCCCGCTCCGATTCCACCACCGCCGCCAGGCGCAGCAGCAGCCGGGAGCGTGTGGCGGGTGCCATCCGGCCCCACTCGCCGTCGGCAGCGCGCCTTGCCGCACCCACGGCCAGATCGATGTCGGCGGCCTGGCCGCGGGCGATGCTGCCGCAGGTCTGGCCGGTGGAGGGATCGATCACCGGCAGGGTCTCGCCGCTCACGGCGGCGCGCCGCTGGTTGTCGATGAGGTGCTGGCCGTGGAGGGTGTCTGGGGTCATGGCGGATTCGGGTGGTTGGGCGGGCGGGTTATCATGCCCGGTTGAGCACATCTGAGCGGAGCCCTGCCATGAATCTCGATCGGGTCGATTCCGGCCGCGACATCCCCAACGACTTCAACGTGATCATCGAGATCCCGATGGCGGCCGACCCGATCAAGTACGAGGTCGACAAGCAGACCGGGGCGCTGTTCGTGGACCGGTTCATGATGACCTCCATGCACTACCCCTGCAATTACGGCTACATCCCGCACACCATCGCCGATGACGGCGATCCGGTGGATGTGCTGGTGATCACGCCCTTTCCGGTGGCGGTGGGCGCGGTGATCCGCTGCCGCGCCCTCGGTGTGCTGCGCATGGAGGACGAGGCGGGCGGCGATTCCAAGCTGCTGGCGGTGCCGATCGACCGGATCCTGCCCATCTACAAGCACTGGCGCAAGCACGATGACCTCGCACCGGAGCGCCTGGCCACCATCCAGCACTTCTTCGAGCATTACAAGGACCTCGAGGCCGGCAAGTGGGTCAAGGTGCTGGGCTGGGGCGGTCCCGAGGAAGCCCACGCCGAGATCATGAACGGCGTGCGCGCCTACCGGCGCGCCGACGAGAAGCCGCGGTTCTAGCCGGCGCTGCCCGTCGGGTTTCCGGCGCGGCCGAACGGCGAACGCTCGTTCAGTTCGTCGAGATACGCATCCACCATCGAACCCTCGCGGGCCAGGAATCGCTCCACGGCGTCGGCAAAGGCCGGCTCGCGCAGCCAGTGCGCCGACCGGGTGGCCACCGGCAGGAAGCCACGGGCCATCTTGTGCTCGCCCTGGGCGCCGCCCTCGATCACCCCGATGCCCAGTTCGATGGCGGCCTCGATCGCCTGGTAGTAGGCGCACTCGAAGTGCAGGAAGGGCGCGGGTGCCACCGCGCCCCAGTAGCGGCCGTACAGGCGATCGCGGCTGCGCATCAGCAGGCTGGCGGCGATCGGCTCGCCGGCCCGCTCGGCCACCGCCATGACCAGTGCCTCGGGCATCAGCCGTCCGAGGGTCTGGAAGAACGCCAGGTTCAGGTAGGGTGAGGAGCCGTGCGCCTGGTAGGTGGACTGGTAGCAGCGATCGAAGAAGCGCCAGTGCGCGTCGGTGATCGCCGCGCCCGTCAGCCGGCGCAGGGTGATGCCCTGCTCGGCCACCTTGCGTCGTTCGGCCCGGATCTTCTTGCGCTTGGGCTGCGAGAGCGCCGCGAGGAAATCGTCGAAGCAGCGATAGCCGTGGTTGTGCCAATGGAACTGCACCGCCTGACGCACCAGACAGCCTGCCTGCGCGAGCAGCGCCGCCTCGGCCTCGTCGGGAAAGAGCACATGCAGCGACGACAGCCGCGAGCCGCGGGCGTGGGCCATCAGCGCCTCGGCCACGGCCTGGCGAGCAGGGGCATCGCGGCCGAGCAGGCGCGGCCCGGTCACCGGCGTGAAGGGGATGGCGCCGAGCAGCTTGGGGAAGTAGCGCAGGCCGTGCCGCTCGTAGGCGTCGGCCCAGGCCCAGTCGAACACGTACTCGCCCCAGGAGTGGGTCTTGCGATAGAGCGGGGTGGCGCCTGCCAGCCGGCCGTCGGGGCTGAACAGGGCCAGGTGGCAGGGCGTCCAGCCGGTGCCCGGGCCCACGCAGCCGGTGGCCTCGAGCGCGCCCAGGAAGGCGTGCCGCACGAAGGGCGGAGGGTCGGGTGGCAGCAGCGCATCCCACTGCGCGGCATCGACTTCGTCAATGCCGGCCAGCAGGCGCGTGCGATAATCAGGCGAGTGGACGCTCATGGGGGGCACAGCTCCCGGCCACCGATTCCCCGCTGTTCCTTGCGACCCGTTCCAGGCACACCCGCTCCATGACCGTTCTCATCGCGGCCGCGCAACTCAATCAGATCGTCGGTGATTTCAGCGGCAATGCCGGCCGCATCATCGAGGCCGCCCGCGCCGCCGCGGCGCAGGGCGCGCGGCTGCTGCTCACGCCCGAGCTCTCGTTGTGCGGCTATCCGCCGGAAGACCTGCTGCTGCGCGACTCATTCTATGCCAGCGCCGAGGCTGCGCTGGACCGAATCCTCGCCGAGTGCCAGGACCTCGATCTGCACCTGGTGGTCGGTGCGCCGCTGCGCCGCGAGGGTGCTCGGCGCAATGCCGCGCTGGTGCTGCATCGCGGCCGCGTGGTGGGCGAGTACCACAAGCGCGAGCTGCCCAACTACGATGTCTTCGACGAGCAGCGTTACTTCCAGCCCGGCGTCCAGCCGCTGGTGTTCGCAGTCGATGGCGTGCGGTTCGGGGTGGTCATCTGCGAAGACTTCTGGTTCGCCGCTGCCCCGCAGGCCGCGCGTCAGGCTGGCGCCGAGGCGCTGCTGGTGCTCAATGCCTCCCCCTACCACCTCGAGAAGCAGCACCTGCGGCTCGATGTGGCGCGCGCCCATGTCAGCGCGCAGGGCATGCCCATGATCGCCGCCAACCTGGTGGGCGGTCAGGACGAACTGGTGTTCGACGGCTTTTCCTTCGCGCTGGGCCGCAGCGGCGAACTCGCCGCGCAGGCGAAGGGTTTCGAGCCCGACCTGCTGATGGTCGGCATCACCGGCGGCGCGGGCGAGCCCGCCGACGCCATGCCCGGCCGCTGCGAGCCGGTGGCTTCCCTGGAGGCGCAGGTCTACCAGGCACTGGTGCTCGGTGTGCGCGACTACCTCGGCAAGAACGGCTTTCCGGGCGCGCTCATCGGTCTTTCGGGCGGGGTGGACTCCGCCCTGGTGCTGGCTGTGGCGGTCGATGCGCTGGGCGCCGACCGGGTGCGCGCCGTGATGATGCCCTCGCGCTACACCGCCGACATCTCCTGGATCGATGCCCGCGACATGGCCGCGCGGCTGGGCGTGCGCTACGACGAGATCCCGATCGCGCCGGTGTTCGATGCCTTCCTCGGCACCCTGGCCACGGAATTCGCCGGTCGCCAGCCTGATGCCACCGAGGAGAACATCCAGGCGCGCATCCGCGGCACCCTGCTCATGGCGCTGTCGAACAAGCATGGTTCCATCGTGCTCACCACCGGCAACAAGAGCGAGATGGCGGTGGGCTACTGCACCCTGTACGGCGACATGGCCGGCGGCTTCGCGGTCATCAAGGACATCGCCAAGACCCTGGTCTACCGGTTGTGCGCCTACCGCAACGGGGTTTCGCCGGTGATTCCGGAGCGGATCATCACCCGGCCGCCCAGCGCCGAGTTGCGCCCGGATCAGAAAGACCAGGATTCGCTTCCCGAGTACGACATCCTCGACGGCATCATGCGGATGTACATGGAGGAAGACCGCAGCAGCGACGACATCCTCGCGGCAGGCTACCCGCGTGAGGCGGTCGAGCGGGTGGTGCGGCTGATCCGGGTCAACGAGTACAAGCGGCGTCAGGCGCCGGTGGGCATCCGGGTCACCCGTCGCGCGTTCGGCCGCGACTGGCGCTATCCGATCACCTCCCGGTTCCGCGACTGATCCGCGGGCAGGCACCAACAGGCGGCGGCAGTCCGTCGGCTCAACAGGAGACAGCCATGAAGAGAATCACCGCGATCATCAAGCCCTTCAAGCTCGACGAGGTCCGCGAGGCGCTGGCCGAGATCGGCGTGAGCGGCCTCACCGTCACCGAGTGCAAGGGCTTTGGCCGCCAGAAGGGCCATACCGAGCTCTATCGTGGCGCCGAGTACGTGGTTGATTTCCTGCCCAAGGTCAAGATCGAAGTCATCGTGGCTGACGGCTCGGTCGAGCCGGCGATCGATGCGGTCTGCAAGGCGGCGCGCACCGGCCGTATCGGCGACGGCAAGATCTTCGTCTCCAACGTCGAAGAGGTGATCCGCATTCGCACCGGCGAGACCGGCGAGGCTGCGGTCTGATCCCTTCCGGCCCGGCAGCTGCCTGCGGCCTTGCGGACAGCCCCGCATCCCGGGCATGGCCGGTGCCCCCGACCGGCCCGTCCTCATCGCGGATCTCGCCGGCAGGCCCGGCCACCGGCGGCTGGCCCTGCGTGGGCCACCAGCCATTCCCGTTTCCGGTCACCGCGCCCTTCCGGGTCGCGCCCGACCTCGTCCGCCTGGAAGGGCCGCTGCTGGTTGCCGATGAGCACTACCCGCACGCGGCGCGGCTGAAGCTCGCCCACCTTGATCATCCGGCGCGGCCGCTCGCAGCGTGCTGGGATGCCGAGGGCATCGCGCCACGGGTGGTCAGCGCGATCTGGCAGGCGGCCACCCGACTGGCCGAAGCCCACCCCGATCTGCTCGCGCGCTCACCCGATGCAGCCAGTGCCGAGCCCGCCGAGGAGCTGCGCATCCTGCGCGCCGGCCTCGCCCTGCGGCGCGCCGACCAGGCGGTGCGCGCCCTGTGCGCGCAGGCCGAGCCGCTGGCGCAGCGGCTTGCCGGGTTCGATCCCGCCCGGCGCTGCCTTGCCGCCCTCTCGCTGGGGTTGCAGGAGGACCTGGTGCTGATGGGCCGCGACGGCGTGGCCGATGACGATCTGCGTGCGCTCGCCCTCTCGGTGGTCTTCCCCAGCGGTTGGGACCCGCTCACGCGGCTGGGGCTGCCGCTGCGCGCCATCCATGGCCCGGTGGCCGATGGCGAGCGCCTGCGGCAGGCTTCATCCGCGTTGTCGCAGGCCATGCTCGCCAAGGGACCCTTCCTGCGTTTCATCTGGACTCTCGCCCCCGACGACCGGCTTGCCCGATGGCCGGGGGAGGGGGAGCCGCTCGATCCCGCGGGGCCGGTGGCCGGACTGTGGCTGCGCTGCGAGCGACAGGTCACGCTGCCGCTGCCTGCCTTCGAGGCGAGCCTCTTTCTCATCCGCGTGATGAATGCGCCGCTCGCGACGGTGGCCCACGACGCCACGCGTCGCGCCTTGCTGGTGGCGAGCCTGCGCTCGATGAGCGACGCGGTGGTGGCCTACAAGGGCATCGGTGCGGCCCGCGAGCGGGTGCTCGCGGCCTGGGGCTGAGCCGGGCATGGACGCGGTTTCCCCCACCCCCGGGCAGGCCGGTGCGCTGCCGCGGCTGGCGGCGGTGCTGCTGGCGGCCGGCGAGTCCCGACGCATGGGCGGGCCGAACAAGCTGATGATCGAACTCGACGGCGAGCCGCTGGTTCGCCGCACGGCGCGCACGCTTCTGGCGGCCGGATTCGATCCGGTGCTGGTGGTGCTCGGCCATGCGCCCGAGCGCATCCGTCCGCTGCTCGACGGGCTGCCCTTGCGCCTGATCGAAAACCCGGCCTGGCAGGAGGGCCAGCAGGGCTCGGTGCGGGCGGGGCTGGCGGCGCTTGCGCCGGTGCTGGCCACCGGGACGCATGCCGGAGTGGCGGTGGCGCTCTCCGATCTGCCGCTGCTGCAGCCCGCCCACCTGCGCGAGCTCGCGCAGGCCTTCGCCGGTCGCGGCGCGGCCCGCTGCCTGGTGCCGCGCCACGCGGGCGAACGCGGCAACCCGGTGCTCTTCGAGGCATCCCTCATGCCCGAACTTCTCGCCGAACCGGGCGGCCCGCGTGACTGGATCGCATCGCATGCCGGGGCGGTGTCCCGGTTCGAGGCCGCGCATCCCGGCTTCACCACCGACCTCGACACCCTGGCCGATGTCGCAACCCTGAAGGCCATGCCCGGGGCGCCGCGCATCCGCCTGCCCTGAGCGCGGCACGCCGATCATGAGCGACATCGATGTCCTGGTTCTCGGCGCGGGCGCGGCCGGCCTGTTCTGCGCCGGGGTGGCAGCGCGCCGGGGCCTGCGGGTGATGGTGCTCGACCACAGCCCTGATCCCGGCGAGAAGATCCGCATCTCGGGCGGTGGCCGCTGCAATTTCACCAATGTCGATGCCGGCCTGCCCGAGCGCTACCAGAGCAGCGACCGCGGCTTCGCCCGGCATGCGCTGCGCGCCTATCCGCCCGCCGAGTTCATCGCGCTGGTTCGGGCCCATCGCATCGCCTTCCACGAGAAGCACCGCGGCCAGCTCTTCTGCGACGGGCCGGCCACGCAGATCGTGGCCATGCTGCGCGCGCAGGCCGATGCCGGTGGCGTGCGCTGGCGGCTGGGCTGCACGGCGGGCACCATCGAGACGCTTGCCGACGATCCCGTCGGTGCGCGCTTCCGGGTGGAGACCGCCGCCGGGGCGGTGCGCTGCGCCTCGCTGGTGGTGGCCACCGGTGGGCTTTCCATCCCGAAGATCGGTGCCACCGACATCGGCCACCGCATCGCCCGCCGCTTCGGGCACCGGGTGGTCGAGCCCCGGCCGGCCCTCGTGCCGCTCACCTTCGCGCCCGAGCAATGGGCGCCCTGGTCGGGGCTGGCCGGGGTCTCGCAGGCGGTGGGCATCCGCTGCCCGGCCGCGCCCGACAGCCCGGCCTTCCTCGAGGATCTGCTCTTCACCCATCGCGGCCTGTCGGGCCCGGCGGTGCTGCAGGCCTCGACCTTCTGGCGTCCCGGCGAACCGCTGGAGATTGATCTCGCTCCCGACACCGAAGGCATGGACCTGCTCGGCTGGCTGCGCGGCAATCGCGAACATACCCGCGGCCAGCTCGCCACGGTGCTGGCGCAGCGATTGCCGAAGCGGGTGGTCGCGCAGTGGTTGAACGATCTTGCACGGTCGCATCCGCGCTTCACCCCGCAGGCCCGCCTGGCCGAGCTTGGCAACCGCGACCTGCAGGCCCTGGCCGATGCGCTACGCCGCTGGACGCTGGCGCCCACCGGCTCGGAGGGCTGGCGCAAGGCCGAGGTCACGGTCGGCGGCGTGGCCACCGCCGAACTCGACCCGCGCAGCCTGCAGTCGCGGCGTCAGCCGGGTCTGCACTTCATCGGGGAGGTGGTGGATGTGACCGGCTGGCTGGGCGGTTACAACTTCCAGTGGGCCTGGGCCTCGGGGCATGGCGCAGGCCGGGCCGCGAGCGGCCTGCGGGGCTGAGCCGCCGCCGTCCGGGCGATCGCCGCGGGAGCGCGGCCTTCCGGGTTGTGCCGAAGGCGCGCAGTCTCCCCTCGCCGAGCATCCGGCGCTCGGCCGCCCCGTTGGCAAGGATCGGGCGCGTGGCGTTCAGCCGCCGCGCAGCAGCACCAGCAGCGCGCCCGCGCCGCCGTCATTGGGGCGCGCCTGGCAGAAGGCCAGCACCTCGTCGCGCTGCACCAGCCAGCGCAGCACCTTGCCCTTGAGCACCGGCTCGCGGGCGACCGATCCGAGCCCCTTGCCATGGATCACCCGCAGGCAGCGCCGCTGCTCGCGCACGGCCTGGGCCAGGAACTCGGCGAGCGCAACGCGGGCCTCGTCCACCCGCTTGCCGTGAAGGTCGATCTGGCCCTGCACCGTCCACTGCCCGCGGCGCAGCCGGCGCACGACATCGGTGCCCACGCCCTCGCGGCGGTAGGAGAGGTTCTCATCGGTGTCGAGCAGACGCTCGATGTCGATCTCGTCGGACATCGACTGGGCGAGCGCCAGCCGCTCGTCGGCCTCGCGCTGCAGCGGCCGGGGGGCCACCGGCTCGCGCACGGCCACCGCGCGCGGTGCGGGCCTGAGCGGCACCGCGTCGGCCATGGCCTCGCGAAAGACCGCCGCTTCGCGGGCGAGCCGGGCCTGTTCGCGGCGGCGCGCCTCCCGCGCCTCGGCCTCGTCTCGGGCCTGCTGCGCGAGCCGCTCGCGCAGCGCCGCCAGCTCGCTGAACTGCTTCATGACGCGCCGCGAGCCCTCAGTGGCCTTCCTGGGCCTCGAGGTAGCGCTGGGCGTCGAGGGCGGCCATGCAACCGGTGGCCGCACTGGTGATCGCCTGACGGTAGACATGGTCCTGCACATCGCCGGCCGCGAACACGCCCGGCACGCTGGTGGCGGTGGCCTGGCCCTGCAGTCCGCTGCGGGTGACGATGTAGCCGTTGGCCATCTCGAGCTGGCCGGCGAAGATGCCTGTGTTGGGCGTGTGGCCGATGGCCACGAACACGCCCTGCAGCGCGATGTCGCTCAGGCCGCCGTCGCGGGCATCGCGCAGACGCGCGCCGGTGACGCCGCTGGCATCGCCGAGCACCTCGTGCAGTTCGCTGTGCCAGCGGATCTCGACATTGCCGCCGCGGGTCTTTTCCATCAGCTTGTCGATCATGATCGGCTCGGCGCGGAACCGGTCACGCCGATGCACCACCGTGACCTTGCGGGCGATGTTCGACAGGTACAGCGCCTCTTCGACCGCGGTGTTGCCGCCGCCGATCACGCAGACATCCTGGCCGCGGTAGAAGAAGCCGTCGCAGGTGGCGCAGGCCGACACGCCCTTGCCCATGAAGGCCTCCTCGGAGGGCAGCCCGAGATAGCGCGCCGAGGCGCCGGTGGCGATGATCAGCGCATCGGCGGTGTACTCGCCGGAATCGCCCACCAGCCGCACCGGCCGCTCGTCGAGATGCGCCGTGTGGATCTGGTCGAAGATCATCTCGGTGCCGAAGCGCTCGGCATGGGCCTGGAAGCGGGCCATGAGATCGGGGCCCTGAACGCCCTGCGCGTCGGCCGGCCAGTTGTCGACCTCGGTGGTGGTCATCAGCTGGCCACCCTGGGCGATACCGGTGATCAGCACCGGCTTCAGATTGGCGCGGGCGGCATACACCGCGGCGGTGTAGCCGGCGGGGCCAGAGCCGAGAATGAGAAGGCGATGGTGGCTGGGCGCTGGCATGGGTTCTCGATCCGTTGTAAAAATTTCAACAAATCATCAACTTAGGCGGATTTATTGAAGTAGGGGTTTCTGAATTGCTCGCAGATGGTGCAAAATTATAGGGTTTCTCAGGATCCGAGGTGGTCATGGCGCATGAAGAAAACAAGGCGTTCCTCAGACGGGTGCCGCTCTTCTCGAGCCTCACCGAGGCGCAGCTCGAGGGCGTGGCTGCCGGCAGCGCTCGTCGCAGCTACCCGCGAGGTCGCACCATCGTGGCCGAGGGCGAGGCATCGCAGTCGATGTACATCCTGCTCGCCGGCCGCGCCAAGGTGCAGCGCTCCGACTCCGAGGGCAAGGAGGTCATCCTGGCGGTGATCGGCGCGGGCGAGTTCTTTGGCGAGATGAGTCTCATCGATGACGCGCCGCGCTCGGCCAGCGTCATCACGCTGGAAACCTGCGAGTTCATGGCGGTGGGCAAGGACACCTTCAAGACCATCCTCATGCAGAGTCCCGAGCTGTGCATGGCGGTCATGCGAGGGCTGGTGCGTCGCCTGCGCGAGGCCGACATGAAGATCGAGACCCTGGCCCTGCTCGATGTCTACGGGCGTGTGGCGCGGGTGCTTCTCGATTTCTCCGAACTGGTCAACGGCGAGCGCGTGGTGCGCAACAAGCTGCCGCGCCAGGAGATCGCCAAGATGATCGGCGCCTCGCGCGAGATGGTGTCGCGGGTGATGAAGGGGCTCGAGATCGACGGCTACATCGTGCCCATGGCGGGCGGGCAGTTGGTGCTGCGCGAGAAGCTGAGCACCTACATCAGCTGAGGCTTGCGCCGGCATGTCCCGTCTCGCCGCAGCCGCCACCGCCGCGCGCCGTCCGCCGGCGCCGCTGCCGCTGCCGCCGATCGCGCTGGCGCTGCCCGAGCGGGCGCGCCGGCTGCTGCGCGAGGCCCGCTGGATCGCCACCGTCGCCGGTGCGGCCCTGCTCGCGCTCATCCTGTTCACCTATGACCGGGTCGATCCCGGCTGGTCCCATGCGGTCTCGGGGCAGGCCGTGGTCAATGCCGGGGGCCGGGTCGGGGCCTGGTGCGCCGATCTGCTCTTCTATCTCTTCGGCGTTTCCGCCTACCTCTTCGTGGCGCTGCTCGGCCTGCTGGTGTGGCGCGACTGGCGTCGTCTGCGCGAGCCGCTGCCCCCGGCGCCGCCGGCGGCGCTCACGGCGGCCGGCCGCCGCAGCCTGCGCCTGTCGCCGCGCGCGCCCGCTGCCACCGAGGGGGGGCAGGACGGTGCATCGCGCTTTCCCTGGGAGCGCTGGAGCGGCTTTCTGCTGCTGCTGCTGGGCTGCGCCTCGCTCGAGTCGGTGCGGCTGCATTCCCTGACGATGGCCTTGCCGCTCGCCCCGGGCGGGCTCTTCGGGCGACTGCTCGGCGATCCGGTGATCACGCATCTCGGCGCGGTCGGTGGCACCCTGCTGCTGCTGGCCATGATCGCCACCGGCCTCAGTCTCTGGACCGGGCTGTCCTGGATCCAGGCTGCCGAGTCGGTGGGCACGGTGCTCGAGACCGCCTGGCTGCGCGCGGCCGGTGCGATCGCGGCACGCCGCGACCGGCGCATCGGCGAGGTGGCCGCCGAAGCCCGCGAGGAGCAGGTCGAGGAGCTGCGCCGCATCATCCAGGAAGACCCCGAGCCGGTGCGCATCGAGCCCGCCGCGCCGCCGATCGAACCCTCGGTGCGCGCCAGCGCCGAGCGTCAGGTGCCGCTCTTCTTCGACCTGCCGGCCGACACCCAGCTGCCGGCGCTCTCGCTGCTCGACCCGCCGCCGGTGCTGCAGGAGTCGGTGCCGGCCGATACGCTCGAATACACCTCGCGGCTCATCGAGAAGAAGCTCGCCGACTTCAATGTCGCCGCGCGCGTGGTGGCCGCCTATCCCGGCCCGGTGATCACCCGCTACGAGATCGAGCCGGCCACCGGGGTCAAGGGAAGTCAGGTGGTCAACCTGGCCAAGGACCTGGCCCGCGCGCTCTCGCTGGTGTCGCTGCGGGTGGTCGAGACCATCCCGGGCAAGAACCTCATGGGCCTGGAACTGCCCAATCCGCGACGCCAGCCGGTGCGGCTCTCCGAGATCCTCGGCTCGCAGGTCTATGCCGAGAGCACCTCGGCAGTCACGCTGGCGCTGGGCAAGGACATCGCCGGCCATCCGGTGTGCGCCGACCTCGCCCGCATGCCGCACCTGCTGGTGGCCGGTACCACCGGCTCGGGCAAGTCGGTGGGCATCAACGCCATGCTGCTGTCGCTGCTCTACAAGAGCGACCCCTCCGATGTGCGCATGATCCTCATCGACCCGAAGATGCTCGAGATGAGCTCCTACGAGGGCATTCCGCATCTGCTCGCGCCGGTGGTCACCGACATGAAGCACGCCGGCAACGCGCTCAACTGGTGCGTGGCCGAGATGGAGCGTCGCTACCGCCTGCTGAGCAAGCTCGGCGTGCGCAACCTCTCGGGCTACAACGCGCGCATCGCCGAGGCCGAGAAGCGCGAGACACCCATCGCCAATCCGTTCTCGCTCACGCCCGACGCGCCCGAGCCGCTCGGCCGGTTGCCGCAGATCGTGGTCGTGATCGACGAACTGGCCGATCTGATGATGGTGGTCGGCAAGAAGGTCGAGGAACTCATCGCCCGGCTTGCCCAGAAGGCGCGCGCCGCCGGCATCCACCTCATCCTGGCCACCCAGCGGCCCTCGGTCGATGTCATCACCGGCCTGATCAAGGCCAACATCCCCACCCGCATCGCCTTCCAGGTGTCCTCCAAGATCGACTCGCGCACCATCCTTGACCAGATGGGCGCCGAGTCGCTGCTCGGCCAGGGCGACATGCTCTACCTCATGCCCGGTGGTGGCGTGCCGGTGCGCGTGCATGGCGCCTTCGTCAGCGACGAGGAGGTGCAGAAGGTGGTCGCGCACTGGAAGTCGCTGGGCGAGCCGCAGTATGTCGAGGGCGTGCTCGAGGGCGGCGTGCCCGCCGAGGCCGACACCGGCAGCGCGGTCGGCTTCGGCGGCCTGCAGCAGACCCTGTCGGAGGCCGGCGTCGATGGCGAGTCCGATGCCATGTACGACCAGGCGGTGGCGGTGGTGGTGCAGCACAAGCGTGCCTCCATCTCGCTGGTGCAGCGGCACCTGCGCATCGGCTACAACCGCGCCGCCCGTCTGCTTGAGCAGATGGAGAAGGCCGGCCTCGTCTCGGCCATGGCCACCAACGGCAACCGCGACATCCTCGTTCCCAAACGCGACGAGTCCTGAGGCCATGGCCCGGCTCCTGCGCGCGCGGCGCCGCCTGCTCGCCGGTCTGGCAGCCGGCCTGGCCACCTTCGCGGCCGGGCGCGCTGCGGCGGCCGACAACGCACTCACCCAGTTGCGCGCCTTCATCGCGGGCACGCAGTCGGCGCGCGGCGCCTTCACCCAGCGCACCGCGCGCAGTGGCGGCGGCGTCGAGACGGTCACCGGGGTGTTCGCCTTCCAGCGGCCCGGCCGCTTCCGATGGGAAGTGCGCAAACCCTATGACCAGCTGCTGGTCGCCGACGGCGAGAAGCTGCACTTCCTCGATCGCGACCTCAACCAGGTCACGGTGCGTCGGCTGGGCGACGCGGTGGGCGCCAGCCCGGCCGCGCTGCTCTTCGGCGGCCCGGAGCTCGACCGCGCCTTCACGCTGAGCGAGAGCGGTGCGCGTGACGGCCTCGACTGGGTGCTGGCGGTGCCGCGCAGCCGCGAGGCCGGCTTCGATCGCATCCTGATCGGCCTGCGCGCCGGCCAGCCCGAGCAGATGGAGGTGCGCGATGCGTTCGGGCGCACCACCGTGTTCGCGTTCTCGGCGCTGGAGCGCAATCCGCGCCTGGAGGCCGATCTCTTCCGGTTCACCGCGCCGCGCGGTGCCGATGTCGTGGAGCAGTGAGATGCAGGCACCCGCCCGGGTCGGTGACCCGATCGCCGCCGTGGACACCCCCGCGCTGATGCTCGATCTCGATGCGTTCGAGGCCAACCTGCGGGCGGTGCACGCGTCGGTTGCGGCCAGCGGGCTGGCGCTGCGTGCCCATGGCAAGGCCCACAAGTGCGTGGAGATCGCCCGCCGGCAGGTGGCGGCCGGGGCGGTGGGCGTGTGCTGCCAGAAGGTGGCCGAGGCCGAGGTCTTCGTGGCCGGCGGCATCCGGGATGTGCTGGTCAGCAACCAGGTGATCGGCGCAGGCAAGCTGCGCCGCCTTGCGCGCCTGTCGCAACGGGCGCTGATCGGGGTGTGCGTGGACCACCCGCAGCAGGTGCGGGCATTGGCCGACGCGCTGGCTCAGGAGGGCGGCTGCATCGATGTGCTGATCGAGGTCGATGTCGGCGGCGGCCGCTGTGGTGTGATCGGCGAGGCGGCGGTGCTCGAGCTGGCGGCGCTGGTGGCGGCGCACGCACCGGCGCTGCGGCTGCGCGGTCTGCAGGCCTATCACGGCCGCGCCCAGCACCGGCGTACGCCCGAGGAACGGCGCGAGGCGATCGCCGCGGCAGCGGCGGCAGCTGCCGCTGCCCGCGACGCGCTGCGCGCGGCCGGCCATGACTGTCCGGTGATCACCGGTGCCGGCACCGGCACCTATCCGCTGGAGGCGGCCACCGGGGTCTACACCGAGGTGCAGCCCGGTTCGTATGTGCTGATGGATGCCGACTACTTTGCCAACCAGCCCGATCCGCAGGCGCCAGCGCTGCGCCAGGCCCTCACCTTGCACTGCCAGGTGATCAGCGAGCGCCCCGGCCAGGTGGTGCTCGATGCCGGCCTGAAGGCCTTCTCGGTGGACTCGGGCCTGCCGGTGCCGCTGGCCGAGGGCTGGCGCGCGGTGTCGATCTCCGATGAGCATCTGGTGCTGCGCCCGAGCGCTGATGGCGCCCGCGCGACGCTGAGGCTTGGCGACACCCTGCAGGTGGTGCCCGGCCACTGCGACCCCACCGTCAACCTGCACGACCATCTGGTGGCGCATCGCGCCGGCCGGGTCGAGGCGGTGTGGCCGGTGGACGCGCGCGGCGCGCTCACCTGAGCGGCCGGCATGTCGGCGCCCGCCCAGGCGGTGATCGGCGCGGCGGCTCCCGGCGACGCCAGCCGCGAGCGCGCCACCATCGCGCTGGTGGGCCTGGCCCACGGCAGCTCGCACTTCTTCCATCTCACCCTGGCGCCGCTCTTCCCCTGGCTGAAGGACGCGTTCGCGCTGAGCTATGCCGAACTCGGCCTGCTGGTGACGGTCTTCTTCGTGGTCTCGGCGGTGGGGCAGGCGCTGTCGGGCTTCCTGGTCGATCGCGTCGGCGCCTGGCCGGTGATGATGGCGGCGCTGGCCACCTTCGTGCTGGCCGCGCTGGTGCTGGCCGGGGCCTCGGGCTATGCCGGCCTGATGGCCGGCGCGGTGCTCTGCGGCGTGGGCAACGCGCCCTTCCATCCGGTGGACTACTCCATCCTCAATGCCCGGGTGGGGCCCACGCGGCTGGGCAAGGCCTACGCGGTGCACGGGGTGAGCGGTTCGCTCGGCTGGGCCGCGGCGCCGGCGCTGCTGGCCGGCACCGCGCAGTGGCTGGGCTGGCGCGCGGCCTTCGTCTGCGCGGCGCTGGTGGCATTGGCCGTGCTCGCTGCGGTGTGGCGCTGGCGCGTGCTCATGCAAGGGGTGGGCGGTGTGTCGCGTGCGGCTGATCCGCAGCCCGTGGGCGGCGCGGCGCCCGGGGCGGCCCCGGCCATCGCCGATGCCTCCTCGGCCGGGCCGCTGCGGCCGGCTTCCGGCGCGCTCGACGGCACCTTCGCTTTCCTGCGCCTGCCCGCGGTCTGGATGAGCTTCGGCTTCTTCTTCGCGTGGTCGGCCGCGCTCGGTGGCGTGCTCACCTTCGGCCCGGAGGCGGCGCGCCAGCTCCACGCGCTGCCAGTGGGCTGGGTGGCCTCCTGCGTCACGGTCTTCATGCTGGGCAGCGCGGCGGGCATGCTCGCCGGCGGCATGCTGCTCACCCGCCCCGAGCGCGCGCCGCAGGTGGTGGCCGTGTCGCTCGGCGTCTCGGCCTTGCTGGCGCTGCTGGTGGGCCTCACCGACTGGCCAGCCTGGACCGTGCCGGTGCTGTTCGCGCTGATGGGTCTGGGCATGGGCCTGGCCGGGCCCTCGCGTGATCTGCTGGTCAAGCGCGCCACGCCGGCGGGCGCCACCGGTCGGGTCTACGGCATGGTCTACTCCGGCCTGGACATCGGCATGTCGCTGAGCCCCTCGCTCTTCGGCCTGATGATGGACGCCGGCCGCTTCGGACTGGTGTGGGCGGGCATCGCGGCTTTTCAGCTGCTGCTGATCGGCAGCGCGCTGAACATCGGCCACCTCACCGGGCGCGCCGCGCCACGGGCGGCCTGAGATGCTGCCCGGACCCGCCGCCCCCCTGGCCGAGCGCCTGCGGCCTCGCCATCTCGATGAGGTGGTTGGCCAGGCGCATCTGCTCGGGCCGGGCAAGCCGCTGCGGGTGGCCTTCGAATCGCGACGGCCGCATTCCATGATCCTCTGGGGCCCGCCGGGCGTGGGCAAGACCACGCTCGCCCGGCTGATGGCCGAGGGCTTCGAGGCGCAGTTCATCCCCATCTCCGCGGTGCTGGGCGGCGTGAAGGACATCCGCGAGGCGGTGGCCCAGGCCGAGGTGGCGGCCGGGCAGGGCCGTCGCAGCATCGTCTTCGTCGACGAGGTCCACCGCTTCAACAAGGCGCAGCAGGATGCCTTCCTGCCGCATGTGGAAAGCGGGCTGTTCGTGTTCGTGGGCGCCACCACCGAGAACCCGTCCTTCGAGGTGAATGGGGCGCTGCTCTCGCGCGCCCGTGTGCATGTGCTGCAGCCGGTGGATGCCGCTGCGCTCACGGTGCTTTTCGACCGTGCGCTAGCCCGTCTGGCCGCCGATGGCCAGGCCGCGCCTGCGGTGGCCGCCGATGCCCGTGACCGGCTGGTGGCCTGGGCTGACGGCGATGCGCGCCGGCTGCTCAATGCCATCGAACTGGTGGCCGACACCGCCGCGACCCAGGGCATCACCCGCGTGGATGTGCCCGCCCTCGAGCAGATGCTCTCGCAGAGCCTGCGCCGCTTCGACAAGGGCGGCGACGCCTTCTACGACCAGATCTCGGCCCTGCACAAGTCGGTGCGCGGCTCGCATCCCGACGCCTCGCTCTACTGGCTCACCCGCATGCTCGATGGCGGCGCCGATCCGCGCTACCTGGCGCGCCGGCTGGTGCGCATGGCGATCGAGGACATCGGCCTGGCCGACCCGCGGGCGCTGCGCCTGGCGCTCGATGCGGCCGAGGTCTACGAGCGTCTGGGCTCGCCCGAGGGCGAGCTGGCGCTCGCGCAGGCGGTCATCTATCTGGCCTGCGCCGCCAAGTCGAATGCCGCCTATGTGGCCTACAACCAGGCCCGCGACTTCGTCGGCCGTCACGGTTCCGACCCGGTGCCGCCGCATCTGCGCAATGCGCCCACGAAGCTGATGAAATCGCTCGGCCACGGCCGCGACTACCGCTACGCGCATGACGAGCCGCATGGTTACGCCGCCGGCGCGAACTACATGCCCGAGGGCCTGGCCGAGCCCGCGCTCTACCGGCCCACCGATCGCGGCCTGGAGAGCCGGATCGGCGAGAAGCTGCGCTGGCTGCGCTCGCTGGACGAGCCGCCGGGCTGAGGCCTGCACCGGCCCGATGCCGCCGCGACGGTGATCAGCCCCCGATCAGGCGGCTGATCACCGGGTGATACCGGTCGCCGTCGCCGGCCGCGATGGCGCGCCCGAACCACGCGTCCACCAGCTGCGCGGCCCTGGCGTCCACGCCCTCGGCGGCGGCCAGTTCGAGCGCATAGCGCAGGTCCTTGCGGGCATAGGCCACCGAGAAGGCCCGCTCGGGGAAGTCGCCTGGCACCATCGCCTTCATGCCGTGGTTGCGCAGCGCGAAGCTGTCGGCCGACCCCTTGGACAGCACCTCGAAGAGCCGGTCGACCGGCACGCCAGCGCGCTCGCCGATCGCCTTGGCCTCGGACAGCGCGACCACGGTCTCGAACAGGATCATGTTGTTCAGGATCTTGACCACCTGGCCACAGCCCACCGGCCCGCACAGCGAGATCTCGGTGGCGAAGGCGGCGATCAGCGGGCGCAGCCGCTCGAAATCGGCCGGCTCGGAGCCGACCATCACCGACAGCGTGCCGGCCTCGGCTGCGGCGCGGGTGCGGGCCACCGGCGCATCGACCAGCAGCGCGCCGCGGGCCGCGAACTCGGCGGCCAGGGTCCGGGTCATGGCCACCGCCGAGGTGCTGAGATCGACCACCACCTGCCCGGGGCGCGCCAGCGCGAGCAGGCCCTGCGGCTGGCGCGACACCGCCTCGACCACCTCGCCCGAGGGCAGCGACAGGAAGATCAGATCGGCGGCCGCGGCCACCTCGGCCACCGACGCCGCGCTGTTCACGCCCTCGGCGGCCAGGCGGGCGAGCGGGCCAGGATCGGGATCGAATCCGGTCACCGGCAGGCCGGTCTTGCGGGCGAGATTGCGGCAGATGGGCTCGCCCATCACGCCCAGGCCGATGAAGCCGATGCGTTCGAAACGGTCGCTCATGAGGCGGATTCCGGAGGGTGGTGTGTCGCGCATGGTGCACCGGCGGCGCGGCGCCGCGCCGTGGCCGACGGTGGCGCGCCGCGTCGCGCGTCTCGTTCCGCCGGCCGCTGCACGAGCGTCGTCGCGCCGGGTTTCAGCGCCCGACACCATCCGCCCGCACGGGCCAGCGGCAGTGACACCGGCATGCGCCTCGGGCGGTCGGGCGGCGTACCATCGGTCCATGCAATCCCTGCTCGTGCTGCGCCCGGTCGCTCCCATTCTGCTCGGCGCCGCGCTGATGCTCACCCTGATCATGGGTCTGCGCCAGAGCATCGGCCTGTTCGTGCCGCCGGCGGTGCGTGACCTGTCCATCACGGTGGCCGATTTCACCCTGGCCATCGCCATCCAGAACCTCGCCTGGGGCGTGCTGCAGCCGTTCGCCGGCGCCTGGGCGGCCCGCGTCGGCTTTCGCCCGGTGCTGATGGTTGGCGGCCTGTCCTTCGTGCTCGGTCTGGCCACGCTGGCCACTGCCACCGGCATCGGCGGGGTGGTGGTGGGCGCGGGTCTGCTCATCGGGCTGGCCCTGGCCTGCAGCGGTTCGGGCATGGCCAATGCCGTGGCCTCGCGTCCGGTGCCCGCGGCGCTGCGCAGCACGGTGCTGGGCCTGGTCTCGGCGGTGGGCTCGCTCGGCGCCATGATCTCTGCGCCGATCGGACAGTCGCTCTCGCTCGCCTTCGGCTGGCGCGCCGGCGTGTTCGGCTTCGTGCTGATCGCGCTGGCCATCCTGCCCATGGCCTGGCTGGCCGGCCGGGTTGACGCCCTGCCGCCGCCGGCGGCCGGTGGCGCCGCGGGCCGTGCCGGCAGCGCGCGCGAGGCGGCCCGCATCGCGCTGCGCTACCGGCCCTTCCTCGTCATGTCGCTGGCCTACTGCGTGTGCGGGCTGCAGCTGGTGTTCCTCACCACGCACCTGCCCTCGTACATCGCCTTCTGCGGTCTCGATCCCATGCTCGGGGCGCAGGCCCTGGCCATGATCGGCGCCTTCAACATCGCCGGCAGCCTGTTCTTCGGCTGGGCCGGCGGTCGCTGGTCCAAGGGCGCACTGCTCGGGGGGCTGTACATCGCACGCTCGCTGGTGCTGGCCTGGTACTTCGGGTCCACACCCACCGCCGGCGGCACCCTGGTGTTCGCCGGGCTCATGGGCTTCCTGTGGCTGGGCGTGAGCCCGCTGGTGTCCGGCCTGGTGGCCGAGATGTTCGGGCTGCGCTGGCAGGCCATGATCCAGGGTCTGGCCTTCACCAGCCACCAGCTCGGCAGCGCGGTGGGTGCCTTCGGCGGTGGCTGGCTCTTCGACGCCTTTGGCAACTACCAGCTCGCCTGGCAGATCGGCGTGGGCATGGGCCTCACCATGGGCACCATCCAGCTCATCTCGGGGCTGGGTCAGCGACCGCCACCGGCGGTGCCTGCGCCGGCGGGCTAGCCGCATGGCGGGCCCTTCGGTCCGGGACTTCGCGATCGTCGGCGGCTTCGAGGCGATCGTCCGCGGCACCACCCTGTCGGTGTTCCCGCTGGTGCTCTACCGCCTCTCGCAGGATGCGGTCGCGGTCTCGCAGGTCTATCTCGCGGTGGGGGTGTGCTCGCTGCTGACCGTGCTCGCCATGCCCTTGCTGGCGCGCCGGGTGGCGCGGCGCTGGCTGCACAGCCTCGCCGTCGGCCTGCACCTGCTCGCGGCGGT
>NZ_CEXFHW010000007.1:0-47960 GCF_982640115.1 Quisquiliibacterium sp.
CAGGGGCTGGCCGCCGGCCAGTTGCAGTCGCACCTCTATGTGCTGCCCAACAGCCAGGCGGTGCGGCACGCCTTCCGCGTGGCCGCGGGCCTCGACTCCATGGTGCTGGGCGAGCCGCAGATCCTCGGCCAGCTCAAGGAGGCGGTGCGCGTGGCGCAGGACACCGGCTCTCTCGGCACGCACCTGCACCAGCTGTTCCAGCGCTCCTTCGCGGTGGCCAAGGAGGTGCGTTCCACCACCGAGATCGGCGCCCACTCGGTATCGATGGCCGCGGCCGCGGTGCGGCTGGCCCGGCGCATCTTCGAAGACCTGCGCGACACCCGGGTGCTGTTCGTGGGCGCCGGCGAGATGATCGAGCTGTGCGCCACCCACTTCGCCGCGCAGCACCCCAAGGCCATCGTGGTCGCCAACCGCACCGAGGAACGCGGCGAGAAGCTCGCCCGCCAGTTCAACGGCGGCACCCTGCGCCTGAACGAGCTGCCCGAGTCGCTCGAGAAGTTCGACATCGTGGTCTCGTGCACCGCCAGCACCCTGCCGATCATCGGTCTGGGCATGGTCGAGCGGGCCACCCGCGCCCGTCGTCGCCGGCCGATCTTCATGGTCGACCTGGCCGTGCCGCGCGACATCGAGCCCGAAGTGGCGCGCCTCGATGATGTCTTCCTCTACACCGTCGACGACCTCGGCAAGGTGGTGCAGAGCGGCGCCGAGAACCGCCGCGCGGCGGTGGCGCAGGCCGAGGCCATCATCGAGACCCGGGTCGATGCCTTCATGCAGTGGATGAGCGCGCGTCAGGCCGTGCCGGTCATCCGCGAACTCCATGCCCGCGGCGAAGCCCTTCGCCAGGCCGAACTCGAGCGCGCGCGGCGGCTGCTGGCCCGCGGTGACGATCCGGCCGAGGTGCTCGAATCCCTCGCGCGCGGCCTCACCGGCAAGTTCCTGCATGCGCCCACGGCCATGCTGCAGCGGCCGGGCGAAGACCATGAGGCGCTCGTCCGCCTGATCGATCGTCTCTTTCCCGGTCAGGCCTGAGGGCGCTCCGCCCGCCAGGCCCGCGCCGGGTTTCCCGCTGCCCGTTCCGCCATGACACCGTCGATGCTGGCGCGGCTCGAAAGCCTCGAGCAGCGCCTGGCCGAAGTCAATCTGCTGCTCTCCGGGCCGGAAGCGGCGCGCGACCTGAACACGCTGCGCCGGCTCAACCGCGAGCAGGTCGAGCTCACCCAGGTGGTGGGTCACCTCACGGCGTGGAAGCAGGCCCAGGCCGACCGCGAGGCGGCCGAGGCCATGCGCACCGATCCCGAGCTGCGGACATTCGCCGACGAGGAGGCGCAGGCCGCGCTGCAGCGCCTGCGCACCGAGGAAGACACCCTGCAGCGGCTGCTGCTGCCGCGCGACCCCAACGACGAGCGCGATGTCATGCTCGAGATCCGGGCCGGCACCGGCGGCGACGAATCGGCGCTGTTCGCCGGCGACCTGCTGCGCATGTACCTGCGCTATGCCGAGCGCCAGGGCTGGCAGACCGAGCTGATGTCCGAGAGCGCCTCCGAGCTCGGCGGGTACCGCGAGGTGATCGTGCGCATCGCCGGCGATGGGGTCTACTCGCGCCTGAAGTTCGAGTCCGGCGGGCACCGGGTGCAGCGGGTGCCCGAGACCGAGGCCCAGGGCCGCATCCACACCTCGGCCTGCACGGTGGCGGTGATGGCCGAGGCCGATGACGCCAGCGACGTCCAGATCGACCCCGAGAGCCTTCGCATCGATGTCTTTCGCGCCTCGGGCGCGGGCGGGCAGCACGTCAACAAGACCGAGTCGGCGGTGCGGATCACCCACCTGCCCACCGGCATCGTGGTCGAGTGCCAGGACGACCGTTCGCAGCACCGCAACCGAGACAAGGCCATGAAGGTGCTGGCCACCCGGCTGCGCGACCGCCAGATGCGCGAGGCGCAGGCCAGGGAGGCGGCGCACCGCAAGTCGCTGATCGGCTCGGGCGATCGCTCCGAACGCATCCGCACCTACAACTTTCCGCAGGGCCGGCTTACCGACCACCGCATCAACCTCACCCTCTACAAGCTCGACAGGGTGATGGACGGGGACATCGACGAGGTGCTCTCGGCACTGGGCAGTGCCCACCAGGCAGAGCAGCTCGCGGCGCTGGCCGAGGCCGTCTGAGCGGCGCGACCGCCCTGCCCCAGGCCCCAGGCCGAACCCTGCGCCGCATGAACCCCCCGAGTCACGACCAGCTGATCGCTGCCGCCGGCCTGCCCCGGCTCGAGGCCCGCATGCTGCTCGAAGCGCTGAGCGGCCGGCCTCGGGAATGGCTGATCGCCCACGGCCCCGAGCCGGTGGATGCCGGACTCGCCGCGCGCTTCCTGGCACTCGCGCGCCGCCGACTGGCCGGGGAACCGATGGCCTATCTCACCGGCCGGCGCGAGTTCCGCGGGCTGATGTTCAGGGTCGACGAGGCG
Organism: Quisquiliibacterium sp.; assembly: GCF_982640115.1. Lineage (NCBI taxonomy): Bacteria > Pseudomonadati > Pseudomonadota > Betaproteobacteria > Burkholderiales > Burkholderiaceae > Quisquiliibacterium > Quisquiliibacterium sp. The sequence continues at coordinate 2,460 of NZ_CEXFHW010000007.1, forward strand.
GTGCTCGTGCCGCGGCCCGACACCGAAATCCTGGTCGATCTCGCCCTGGCGCTCGCCCCGCCCGAGGCCCGGGTGCTCGATCTGGGCACCGGCAGCGGCGCGATCGCGATCAGCCTGGCCTGCGCCCGCGCCGATCTGCGGCTGTGCGCCACCGACCGCAGTGCAGCCGCGCTGGCCGTGGCCCGACGCAATGCGCAGTCCCTGCTCGGCCAGGGCGGGGCCGGGCGGATCGAGTTCCGGCAGGGCAACTGGTGGGAGGCGCTGCCCGCCTCGGCCCGATTCGGGCTGGTGGCGGCCAACCCGCCCTACCTCGCCGAAGATGATCCCCACCTCGCCAGCGACCTCCGGTTCGAGCCGCGGGAAGCGCTCGTAGCCCATGAGGCCGGCCTTGCCGACCTGCAGCGCATTGCGCGGGCGGCACCCCGGTACCTCGAACCCGGCGGATGGCTGCTGCTCGAGCACGGCATGGATCAGGGCGCCCCGGTGCGGGCCCTGCTGACCGAGGCCGGGCTGAGCAGCGTGCGCACGGAACGCGACGCCGAGGATCGGGAACGGGTGACGCTGGGCAGGCTCAACGGCGGCACCGACGGCAGGCCCGATGATCCGCATCGGGTGACCGCGATCCTGTCGGGTGCCTGACGGGTCATGACCGGCTCTGGCCGAGTCCTGGCCTAGAATAGCGTCTCCACTCACGGAGACACGCGATGGACGCCAAGGAATTCATCCAGAAAACCGTCACCGAAAACCCGGTCGTGCTGTTCATGAAGGGCACGGCGCAGTTCCCGCAATGCGGCTTCTCGGGGCGCGCCGTGCAGATCCTGAAGGCCTGCGGCATCCGCAACCTGGTCACCGTCAATGTCCTCGAGGACGACGAGGTGCGTCAGGCCATCAAGGATTTCGCCAACTGGCCGACCATCCCGCAGCTCTATGTCAACGGCGAGTTCATCGGCGGCTCCGACATCGTCTCCGAGATGTACCAGTCGGGCGAACTGCAGAAGCTGCTTCCCGCACCGCCCGCGGCCTGACCGGCTGTCCGGGGCGGGCGCGCCCGGCGCCGGTCCGTCCCCTCGTCAACCCCAGGAATCCCCGCCATGAAGATCCTTCTCGCCACCGACGGCTCCAAGCATGCTCTGAGGGCGGTCCGTCACGCGGCCAAGCTGGTGGCCGAGCTGAAGTCGCCCAGCACGGTCACGCTGATCAGCGTGCATGACGGCACCGCCCTGCGTCATGCCGAGCGTTTCGTGGGCCGCAAGGCGGTCAACGATTACCTGCGTGACCTCTCCGACCAGGATCTGGCGGCTTCCCGCAAGCTGCTCGACAAGGCCGGTGTCCGCCACGACATGGTGATCCGCACCGGCCACATCGCCGCCGAGATCGCCGCGGCGGCCAGCGAAGGCGGCTTTGACCTGCTGGTGCTCGGCAGCAAGGGGCGCTCCAGCCTCAAGGACCTGCTCATCGGCTCGGTCGCGCAGCGCGTGAGCGAACTCAGCAAGGTGCCGGTTCTGCTGGTGAAGTAGTTCCCCTGCAGGCGGATCTCCCGCCGGCGTGACGCCGGTCACGCCAGCCGCCGATCAGCGGCCGCTATGCTCCGACAAGCGGCCGATTGTCGGCCGGCGAGACGGGAATCGCATGGATCACTTTCGCCCGGACCAGTGGCGGCGCCTGGCGCGCCGTCACCCGTCGGGATTCGACGCGCGCCGCCGGGCGGTGCTGCTGCTGGAACTCACCCGCATCGGACCGCCGCCCAACGCCCGGGCACGACGGGCGCTGGACCGGCTGGAGCGGCGCCTGTCCGGACAGGACAGGGATGCGCGGCTGCAAGGCGCGACCCTGGCGCTGGCCGAGGCCATGATCGAGCTTGGCCGGGCCGCCAGAGACCTGCTGCGGGTGGGCAGCGAGCTCGGCCGGGCGGTGACGCTCGACCTCGCCCAGACCCGCCCTCAGGCGGCCAGACTGCCCGCCGAACGCGAGCCGAGCAACGACTCCATCTCGCGCCGCAGCCGGTAGGCACGGGTGCCGGTGTCGATGGCGACATCGTCCCAGCTCAGGCTCTGGCCCTGGCGCACCGGTCGGATCACCCGCACATCATGGGCCAGGCCCAGGGGCAGCCCGCCCATCGCCGCCGAGGTGGCCGCGGGCAGCAGCTTGCCCCACACCGTGTAGCCGCCCTCCCCGTCGAGCACTTCGCCCACCGCGAGGTCGCGCTTGGCAGTGGCCACCACATCGGCGTTCCAGGCCGTGGCCACGCCGGTGGGCTCGCCGCGCAGCGCCACGCTGGCCACGCTCACCCCCACCTCCAGGCCGATCAGGTGCCAGCGCTTGTAGAGCGTGAAGTAACGCCCGCTCGGATCGGTGTGGGCGTTGTATTCCTCGAAGCAGTTGCGGATGTAGTCCGTCTCGCCCTCGACGGTCACCCACACCCCCATGCGGATGTCGTAGGGGATGCGTCGACCATCAGGCTCGAGCGAGGAGATCACCTCGACCATGCCCTTGCGCTCGAGCACGCCGCCCTCGGCTACCGGCCGCGTGACGAAGGGGATGTCCTCGACGCTGGCCGGCGGATAGAGCAAGCCGTTGGACGGCACGCCCAGGCCGGTGGCGTTGCTGACCGCGCTGCTTTCGATCGCCGGCTTGGAGCCGTCGAGGAAGCTGTTGAACATCTTGGGGTTGAGACCGCCGCGCTGGGCCTGCTCCGGCGTCAGGCCGTAATGGCCCCAGACGGTTTCAGGGGTGGACTGCGCGAAATGCGGCAGCCACTTGTGGCCGCGGCCAGCGGCCACCACCGGAAAGCCGCAGGTGCGCGCCCAGTCGACCAGATCGCAGATCAGGGCTGGCTGGTCGCCGAAGGCGAGCGAATACACCACCCCGGCCTGCTGCGCACGCAGGGCGAGCAGCGGCCCGCAGAAGGCATCGGCCTCGACCGTGACATTGACCACCGATTTGCCGTGGGCGAAGGCCTCGAGGCAGTGGTCGACCGCGGCCACCGGATGGCCGGTGCACTCCACCACCACATCGATTGCGGGATGGCGCACCAGCGCCTGCCAGTCGTCCCCGACATGGGTGGTGCCGGCGGCGAGGGCGGCCTCGATGCTGGAGGCCGCGGTGCGCTCGGCCGGCCAGCCCACGCGGGCGAGATTGGCCCTGGCCGCAACCGGCGAGAGGTCGGCAATGGCGGCAAGGTGCACGCCCGGCGTGCGCGGGATCTGCGCGAGATACATGGAGCCGAACTTGCCCGCGCCGATCAGGCCGACCCGCACCGGCCGGCCTTCGGCGGCCCGTTGCCGCAGCTTGGCATGCAGGTTCATGCCGCGAGCTTCCGGTCGGTGAAGGGCGTATCGCTGGTCTGCAGCGCGCTGGCCGGCACGCCATCCTTCCACGGCAGCTCGACCGGATAGTCGCGAACCAGGCAGTCGTCGGGCAGGCAGCTGATGGGGGTGAAGTCGCGATGCGCGATGTACTCGGGCCGGCGCGCGCGCTGGATGTGGTTGGAGACCGCGCACAGGCTGAGGTACACGCTCACCCGGTTCCAGGGCGAAAGGTTGCTGGCCGAGGCATGGACCAGACAGCTGTGGAACACGATCATCGAGCCGGCCGGGCCCTGCGGGCTGACGATGCCGCCTTGCTTGCCGCCGGCGCGCTCGACCAGTTTCGCGATGAGCTCGTTGTCGACCGTCCACAGCGGATAGCTGGTGGTGGTGAGGTCGTGCTTCGCATCGATCACGCCGCGCTTGTGGCTGCCCGGGATGAACATCAGCGGCCCGTTGTAGGCGTTGACATCGTCGAGGAAGATGGCCACGTTCATCGCCCGCTCGGTGGGCATGAGGTCATCGTTCTTCCAGGTGCCGTAGTCCTGGTGCCACTGCCAGACATCGCCCTCGAAGGCCATCTTGCCGTTGATCTTGAACTGGTGCATGTAGACCTGCTCCTTGAACAGATCCATCACCGGCTCGACCATGCGCGGATGGCGCGCCAGCCGGGCGAAGGGCTCGCTGTACATGTGCGCCGCAAAGTTGGTGCGCACGGCGTCGCTGCCCTTCTCGCGCACGTTGTAGGCCTCGCGCCGGCTGTAGAGCTCGGGCACCGCGCTATTGAGCACTGCGGTTTCCTGCGGCGTGAACAGACCGGGGAAGAACAGGTAGCCGTCGCGGTCGAACTGCGCGAGCTGCTCGGGGGTGAGTCTCATGGCGTGTCTCCGGAGTGGGAAAGGTTCAGGACCTGGCTGAGCCCGCGCGCCAGACCGTCGGCGGCGTGCTGATTGTGATGCCCGGTGAGCGCCACGGCAGCGTCGGCACGGCCCGCCGCGATCGCCTCGGCAATCGCCTCGTGCTCGTCCCAGACGCTGGCTCGGCGCGCAGTCTGCAGCACCGCGCCCATCACCCGGCGCAGATGCTGCCAGTGCTGGTCGGTGATGCGTTCGAGCAGCGGATTGCCGCTGGCCCGGCAGATCGCCTGATGGAAGGCGACATCGGCATCGATCATGGCCGGGATGTCGTCACCGGCCGCGGCTTTGCGGCCGCGGGCGATCAGCGCCGGGTCGATGCGGCAGCCCGCCTGCGCCGCCAGACGCGCCGCCAGCGCATCGAGCGCGCCGCGCACCTGATAGACCTGCCGCACCCAGCGCACATCGAGCGGCGCCACCTGCAGGCCACGACCGGGCGCATCCTGCAGGAAGCCCTCGGCCTTGAGCAGGCGCAAGGCCTGCAGCACCGGCTGTCGCGAGACCGCGAGCCGTTCGGCGAGATCTTCCTGGGTGATGCGGGCGCCGGGCGGCAGCGAGCCGTCGCAGATCGCATCGAGCAGGGCGCGATGCGCCTGTTCGACCAGGTCGGGCGCGGGCGCAAGTCGGGTAAGCGAGGCGGCCATGTGGTCGGCATTGTATACAGAATACCGATTTGATGCGGCCGTGGCAGCCGTGCCGGGCGGCGTGCGCGATCGGCGGGAAGATGGTGCCGGCTACCTGACTCGAACAGGTGACCTACCGCTTACAAGGCGGTTGCTCTACCAACTGAGCTAAGCCGGCAACGAGGAGCGACGCCCCCCGCGAGAGAGCCCTACTTGACGCGAGTCAGGCGCGGTCGGCCACCCGACGGCGCGCCAGGCGCCGGCGGATCCCCATCGGGAGCGCCCTGAGCGCCCGGCGTACCCGAGCCGCCCGTGCCCGCCGGCGGAATCGAGACCAGCGACACCGGCGAGGCGGATGCGGCACTGGCGCCCGATGCACCATCGGTCGCGGCAGCGGCCCCGTCAGCGGCGCGGTGCGGCGGCGACTCGTCGGCAGCACCCTGCGCTGCCGGCGCCGGCGATGGCGCCAGCGCGAGCGGCTTGGGCACATCGAACGCCATGCCGTGACCGGTCTCGGCGGCATAGATGGCCGAGACATTCGTGATCGGGACCGAGATCTGCCGGGCGATCCGGTTGAAGCGCGCCTCGAACTCGATCAGGTCGTTGCCGATCTGCAGCCGGTTGGTGGCATCGGCCGAGATGTTGAGCACGATCTCGCCGTTGCGCACGAACTCCATCGGCACGCGGGTGGTCTCGTCGACCGCCACGGCGATATGCGCGCGATACCCGCTGTCGGCGCACCACTCATGGATCGCGCGGATCAGATAGGGCTTGGTGGAGAGTTCGCTCACCGCAGTCTCGGCGCCGGCACAGGCCAGGCGCTCAACGCCGCATCACCTTCTCGGAGGGCGTCAGCGCCTCGATATAGGCCGGCCGCGAGAAGATCCGTTCGGCGTAACGCAGCAGCGGCGCGGTGGTCTTGGGCATCTCGATGCCGTAGTGATCGAGGCGCCAGAGCAGCGGCGCCAGGGCCACATCGAGCATGGAGAAGTCCTCGCCCAGGATGAACTTGTTCTTGATGAAGATCGGCGTGAGCTGGGTGAGGCGGTCGCGGATCTGCAGGCGCGCCTTCTCCATCTGCTTGGACGCGTCCTTGTGGTGGTCCCGCCGCTCGAGCTGCTGCACATGCACGAAGAGCTCGCGCTCGAAGTTGAACAGGAACAGCCGGGCGCGCGCGCGCATCACCGGATCGGCCGGCATGAGCTGCGGATGCGGAAAGCGTTCGTCGATGTACTCGTTGATGATGTTCGATTCGTACAGGATCAGATCACGCTCGACCAGGATGGGTACCTGGCCGTAAGGATTCATGATCGAGATGTCCTCGGGCTTGTTGTAGAGATCGACATCGCGGATCTCGAAGTCCATGCCCTTTTCGAACAGCACGAAGCGGCAGCGCTGGCTGAACGGGCAGGTGGTGCCCGAATACAGAACCATCATGGCGAGCGGCTCCCTTGTGAACGGTGTGCTTGAAAAAAATCAGGGGTGAGCCGGATGACGGCTCACCCCGGTGGATGGCGGCGAGGGAACTACTTGATGTCCTTCCAGTATTCGCGGTTGAGCCACCACGCGAAGACCGTGAAGACCGTCAGGAACAGCAGCACCCACACCCCGAGCTGGGTGCGGCTGCGCGCCGAGGGATCGGACATGTAGGTGATGTAGCCGACGAGATCGGCCACGGCGGCGTCGTACTGCGCCTGGGGCAGAGCGCCACCCTCGGGCTTGCCAAGCACGATCTCGCGCTTGTCATGATGGTGCTTGCCCTCGAGCTTCTCGGCCTTCTCGGTGCGGACACCGGCGGCATCGAAGCTGACCGTCACCTTCTGGTACCCGGTGAGCGCGCCGGTCTTCTCGTCCTTGACCGCCTTGGTGTCCTGGATGGTGACGCCGCGCGGACCCTGCAGTTCCCAGAGCACATGCGGCATGCCGACGTTCTCGAAGAGCGCGTTGTTCCAGCCGGTGGCCCGGGTGCCGTCACGGTAGTAGGAGCGCAGGTAGGTGTAGAGCCAGTCGGCGCCGCTGCCCGCGCCGGACGCGCGCGCCCGCGCGATCACTGACAGGTCGGGCGGCAGGGCGCCGAACCAGGCCTTGGCATCGGCCGGGGCGATGGCCACCTTCATGGGCTCGCCGACCTTCTCCGCGGTGAACAGCAGGTTCTTGCGGATCTGGTCTTCGGTGAGATCGAGATCCTGCAGCCGGTTGTAGCGCATGGATGATGCGCCGTGGCAGTTCAGGCAGTAGTTGACGAACAGCTTGGCGCCATTCTGCAGCGACGGGATGTCGGTGAGCTTCTCGACCGGGAATCGGTCGAGCGGGAAACCGCCCTCGGAGGCCTGGGCGATGGAAAGGCCGAGTGCCAGCGGGAGGGCAGCAAGCAGGGTGCGGAGAGTTTTCATGGTCGGATCCCGGCGACGCTCAGTGGGCCTCGAAGGTGACCCGATCGGGCACCGACTTGAACTCGCCCATGGCGCTCCACCAGGGCATCAGCAGGAAGAAGCTGAAGTACAGCAGCGTGCCGATCATCGAGAAGATCTGGCCAGCCGCCGACGGTGCCAGCACGCCGAAGTAGCCCAGCACGATGAACACCACCACGAACACCGCATAGACATAGCCGTGCCAGCCGGGACGGTAGCGGATGGAGCGCACCGGGCTGTTGTCGAGCCAGGGCAGCGCGAAGAAGATCACCACCGAGGCGCCCATGGCGACCACGCCCCAGAACTTCGCGTCGGCCAGGAAGAAGCCGATGATCAGCACCGCGCTGACCGCCGGTGCGATCAGCTTGAACACCGCGCGACGCGCGCTCACCACCACCATCAGCGAATAGACGATGAGGAAGGGGGTCAGCCAGTAAAGCAGGAACTCGTCGGTGGTGGCCCGCAGGATGGAATAGAACGGTGTGAAATACCAGACCGGCGCGATATGAGGCGGCGTCTTGAGCGGGTCGGCAGGAATGAAGTTGTTGAACTCCAGGAAGTAGCCGCCGAGCTCGGGCGAGAAGAACACCACCGCCGAGAAGAAGATCAGGAAGACCGACACCCCCAGGATGTCATGCACGGTGTAGTAGGGGTGGAACGGAATACCATCCAGCGGCTTGCCGCTGGCGTCCTTGCGCGCCTTGATGTCGACCCCGTCGGGGTTGTTGGAACCCACCTCATGCAGCGCCACCACGTGGGCCGCCACCAGGCCGAGCAGCACCAGGGGCACCGCAATGACATGGAACGAGAAGAAGCGGTTCAGCGTGGCATCGCTCACGACATAGTCGCCGCGGATCCAGACCGAGAGGTCAGGGCCGATGAACGGAATCGCCGCGAACAGGTTCACGATCACCTGGGCGCCCCAGTACGACATCTGGCCCCAGGGCAGCAGGTAGCCCATGAAGGCCTCGGCCATCAGGCACAGGAAGATCGCGCAGCCGAAGATCCAGACCAGTTCGCGCGGCTTGCGGTACGAGCCGTACAGCAGCCCGCGGAACATGTGCATGTACACCACCACGAAGAACGCCGAGGCGCCGGTGGAGTGCATGTAGCGCACCAGCCAGCCGTAAGGCACATCGCGCATGATGTACTCGACGCTGGCGAAGGCCACCGGCACGCCCGCCGAATTGAGCGAGGCGTCAGGCTTGTAGTGCATGACCAGGAAGATGCCGGTCAGGATCTGGATGACCAGCACCAGAATGGCGAGCGAGCCGAAGAAGTACCAGAAGTTGAAGTTCTTGGGCGCGTAGTACTCGGAGAGGTGCGCCTTCCAGGTGGCGGTCAGCGGGAACCGTGCGTCGACCCAGGCGAGCGTCTTGTCGAGCACCGGGGCATTGGGGGGGAGTTGCTTTTCGACTGCCATGATGTGCGTTCCTTCGCTCAGGCCTTCTTGTCTTCGCCGATGAGGATCCGGGTGTCGCTCAGGTAGGTGTGCGGCGGAACCTCGAGGTTGTCGGGCGCGGGCTTGTTCTTGAACACCCGCCCGGCGAGATCGAAGGTGGAGCCGTGGCAGGGGCACAGGAAGCCGCCAGCCCAGTCATCAGGCAGCGAGGGCTGGGAACCGGGCGTGAACTTCTCCACGGCGAGCAGCCGAGGTGCGAGCAGATGCCCACCACCACCAGGTACTCGGGCTTGATGGAGCGGTGCGGATTCTTGGCGTAGTCGGGCGTGGGGTACGCCGTGCGCACCGACCCGGGATCGGCCACGCCGGGCTCGGTCTTCTTGAGGGTCTCGAGCATCTCGGGGGTGCGGCGGACCACCCAGACCGGCTTGCCGCGCCACTCCACGCGCTTGAGTTCGCCCGGCGCCATGCCGGCGATGTCGACCTCGACCGGAGCGCCGGCCGCGAGGGCGCGCTCGGAGGGCTTCAGGCTCTTCAGGAAAGGCCAGGCCACGGCGGCGCCGCCCACCGCGCCCACCGAACAGGTGGTGAGCAGCGCGGCGCGACGCGAGGGGTCTTCGGGCAACAGGGAGGAATCGCTCATGACGGGGATCCTGATGGCTGATCGCTCTGGAAGGAATGCGGGGGCGCGGCGGCCCGGAGCACGCGTCACCGAGGCGGCGCAGTCCCGGACCTGAAAAGCGGCGGCGCCGGCAGCGCCGCAGTCAGGCAGCACACGAGTTTAGCCGATTGTGCAGCGCAATGGAAAAACCGCACTGCTGTCCGAGGGACGGTTCGAGAGGGGTTCAGCGGGCCGGATGCCCTGTGATAAGTTCCGAAGCAGGCGGATCGGGCCGGCGTCAGGCCTGTTTGCCACCAATACACCAACAATCCAGGAGGAACGCAGATGTCGCTCGTCGCCGAATTCAAGGCATTCGCCATCAAGGGCAATGTGATGGACCTCGCCGTGGGGGTGATCATCGGCGCCGCCTTCGGCAAGATCGTCGACTCGGTGGTGGGCGACCTGATCATGCCGGTGGTGGCCGCCATCATCGGCGGCAAGCTCGATTTCTCCAGCCTGCTGGTGCCGCTGGGACAGATCCCGCCGGGCACCGTCATGAGCCTCGATGCCCTGAAGAAGGCCGGCGTGCCGGTCTTCGCCTACGGCAGCTTCATCACCATCGCGGTCAACTTCCTGATCCTCGCGTTCATCATCTTCATGATGGTCAAGGCGATGAACCGCTGGAAACAGGCCGACGCCGCCGCGCCGGCCGCGCCCGCCGAGCCGCCGCCCCCGCCGGCCAGCGAGGTGCTGCTTGCCGAGATCCGCGACCTGCTCAAGCAGCAGCGCGCCTGAGTCGCCACGCGGCGGCGGGCGCCGCTACACCGGGTTGGGGTCGTCGATGAACCGGTGGCGCAGCCCGAACGCCGCGGCCAGCCGCTCGCCCAGGGCCTGCACCCCGTAGCGCTCGGTGGCGTGATGGCCGGCTGCGAAGTACGCGATGCCGAGCTCGCGTGCGAGATGGGTGGTGCGCTCTGACACCTCGCCGCTGATGAAGGCGTCGGCGCCGGCCTGCGCGGCCTGGGCCAGCATGTCCTGGGCCGCCCCGGTGCACCAGGCCACCCGCCGCACACGCCGGCGCGACGGACCGAGCACCAGTGGCTCGCGGCCCAGCACCTGCGCCAGACGGGCGGCGAGCTCGGGCACGGCCAACGGCTGCGCCAGCCGGTGCCAGCAGCCGAGGCCCTCCTGGCCGAAACGCCCGTCCACCGTCCAGCCCAGCCGCAGCCCGAGCTGGGTGTTGTTGCCGACTTCGGGATGGACATCCAGCGGCAGGTGATACGCAAACAGGTTGAGCCGGCCACCGAGCACCAGCGCCAGCCGTTCGCGGTGCGGACCGAGCACCCGCGGGTCATCGCCGCGCCAGAACCAGCCGTGATGGACGAGCAGCGTGTCGGCGCCGGCTCGCAGCGCGGCACGCACGAAGGCGGCACTGGCCGTCACGCCGCTTGCCACCACCGCCACCCGGGGCGAACCTTCCACCTGCAGCCCGTTTGGGCAATAATCGGCGAAGCGCTCCGGGCTCAGGCACTGCGCCAGATAATCCGCCACACGCTGCCGCGGAACCCCGGCCCGATCCCCGCCTCTCTCACGCTCTCTGGCCATACGCATGCTCCATCGTCTCTGGCTGGTGTTCGCGCAGGCGGTCACGGTGCTGCTGGCCGCCGTGTTCGTGGTGGCCAGCTTCCAGCCGCAGTGGCTGCCCGGCCGCCTCGGGCGCGCACCCGAACCCGCTGCGGGTCAGAGCGCCGTCGCCGGCGGCAGCCCTGCCGGCGCTCGCGGCGAAACCCGTCGCGACGCTGCGATTCTTTCATACAGCGAAGGCGCCCGCCGGGCCACCGCCTCGGTGGTGAACATCTTCACCACCAAGCAGGTCCGGGTGCCGAAGGACCATCCGCTGCTCAACGATCCGCTGTTCAGGCGCTTCTTCGGTGAGCAGTTCGCCCAGCGCCAGCAGACCTCCAGCCTGGGCTCGGGCGTGATCATCTCCGCCGACGGGCTGGTGGTCACCAACCACCATGTCGTCGAGTCGGCCGACGAGATCGAGGTGCTGCTCTCCGATGGTCGCCGCGCGCGGGCCACGGCCGTGGGCAGCGACCCCGAGACCGATCTCGCCGTGCTGCGCATCGCGCTCGACAAGCTGCCCGCCATCGAATTCGGGCAGGCTGATGCCGCGCGCGTGGGCGATGTGGTGCTGGCCGTGGGCAATCCCTTCGGCGTGGGTCAGACCGTGACCATGGGCATCATCAGTGCCCTGGGCCGCAGCCAGCTCGGCATCAACACCTTCGAGAATTTCATCCAGACCGATGCCGCCATCAACCCCGGCAACTCCGGCGGCGCGCTGGTCGACTCCGCCGGCCGCCTGATCGGGATCAACACCGCCATCTATTCACGCAGCGGCGGTTCGCTGGGCATCGGGTTTGCCATCCCGGTGAGCACGGTGCGGCAGGTGACCGAGCAGCTGGTGGCCAGCGGCAGCGTCACCCGGGGCTACATCGGCGTGGAGCCGCAGGACATCACCCCGGAACTCGCCGAGGCCTTCAAGCTGCCTCGCCAGCAGGGCGCGATCATCGCCGGCGTGATGCGCGGCGGGCCTGCCGACAGGGCCGGCGTGAAGGTCGGTGACATCCTGGTGTCGGTGGATGGCGCGGCCATCAGCGGTACCGCGGCCATGCTCGAGACCATCTCGCAGCTCAAGCCGGGCGGCGTCAGCCGCTTTCGCTTCGTGCGCGAAGGCCGCGAGATCGATCTGCCGGTGACCGTGGGCAAGCGCCCGCGACCGGGTCAGAAGGGCGAGTAGCGCAGTTGCCCGAACGGGCCTCGGCAGGCGGCCGGGCCGCTACGCATGTGGCCGGATCAGGCCCTCAGGCCTTGCCGTCGGAGGATCCGCCCGCGGCGGCATCGGTGCCATCCTCGGCCGGCGCCTCGGGCGCGCGGCTGCGCACGGAAATGAACCCGGCCAGCACGATGCCCAGCTCGTAGAGCAGGCACAGCGGCACCGCGAGCATGAACTGCGAGAGCACGTCGGGCGGGGTGAGCACCGCCGCCACCACGAAGGCCCCCACCACCACATAGCGGCGTGCCTCGCGCAGCTGCTGCGTGGTGACCATGCCGAGCTTGACCAGCAGCATCTCGACCACCGGCACCTCGAAGGTGAGACCGAAGCCGAAGAAGATCGCCAGGGTGAAGTCCCAGTACTTCTGCAGGTCCTGCATCACGTCGGCGCCGGTGTCCGCCGCGAAGGCATAGAAGAACTTGTAGGCGGCCGGCAGCACGAAGAAGTAGGCGAAGCTGATGCCGACCACCAGGAAGAACACGCTGGAGACGATCAGCGGCAGGGCGAACTTCTTCTCGTGCTCGTAGAGGCCCGGCGCGACGAAGGCCCATGCCTGGTAGAGCACCCAGGGCAGAGACAGCAGCAGCGCCGCGAGGAAGGCGACCTTGGTGAGGGTGAAGAAGGCGCCGGCCTGGTCGGTGAAGATCGGCTTCTGTCCGGCCGGGAGCGACTGGTAGAGCGGCTGCGAGAGCAGCTTCATGATGTCGCCGCTGAAGTAGAAGCACACCCCGAAGAGCACCAGCACCACGATCAGCGACTTGACGAGCCGGTCTCGCAGCTCGACCAGATGGGAGACGAAGCTCTCTTCCTGGGCGGGGTCGGTGGACTTGCTCTCGGAACGCAGCAGACGGGGCAGACGCAAGGGGGGCTCCGGTCAGCGGCGCTTGGGCGGCAGCTTCTTGCCGAGCAGGCGTGCCCGCTCGGTGCGGCGATCCTTGAAACGATCGCGGGTACGACGCGCGGCGTAGATCCTGTCCCAGTCGGTGGTGGGCTGGGAAGACGAGGACGCCGCGTCGGACAGGGTGTCGAGGCTGGTCTGGGCGTCGGAGACCACCGACTGCACCGAACTCTGCAGGTTGCTGGCGGCGTCGGTCACCTCGGTCTTGAGGCGGCGCAGCTCGTCGAGCTCCATCTGGCGGTTGATGTCCGACTTCACATCGCTGACATAACGCTGGAGCTTGCCCATCCACTGGCCCGCCTGCCGGGCCACCCGCGGCAGGCGATCGGGCCCGAGCACGACCAGCGCCACCACGGCGATGATCACCATCTCGGAGAAGCCGATGTCGAACATGGGCGGGCGAAGGGCGGGGAGACGCGGGGTACGGGGTGCGCGCAGGGCTGTGGACGCACGCGCGGCGTGACACGGCTTGCGCGCAGCGCGCGCGAGTCGCGGCCGGTGCGGCCGCGACGCCGGTCGCGCGCTCAGCTCTTGGGCTTGGCGTCGACGTCGATGGTCTTGGCCGCGGCGGTGTCGGTGGCAGCCTTCTCGGTGCCTTCCTTCACGCCTTCCTTGAAGCCACGAACCGCGCCGCCGAGATCGGAGCCGATGTTGCGCAGCTTCTTGGTGCCGAAGACCAGCATGATGATGACCAGCACGATGAGCCAGTGCCAGATGCTCAAGCTTCCCATGGGTGACTCCTGAGGCGTGCGCGAGGCGCCGGGCGGACGGCCGGCCCTCCGGGGAGAGGGCTCACGGCTGCCGGTTCATGCCCGAACCGAGCGGCTGCGGGCCGCCAAGCACATGTATGTGGAGATGATACACCTCCTGCCTGCCCACCCGGCCATTGTTGACCACCACCCGGAAGCCATCGGTGGCGCCCTGCTCGCGGGCGAGCTGCCCGGCCATGCCGAGCATGCGGCCCAGCACCTGCTGGTGCTTCAGGTCGGCGTCGTAGAGATTCTCGACATGGATCTTCGGGATGATCAGGAAGTGCACCGGCGCCTGCGGATGGATGTCGTGGAAGGCGAGGATCTCGTCGTCTTCGTAGACCTTGCGGGCGGGGATCTCGCCGCGGACGATACGGCAGAACAGGCAGTCGGGCTTGTGCATCAGTCGGATCGGGCAGGAGGTTGAGCGGCGTCGCGCGCGGCCTTTTCGGCCAGGCCCGAGAGACCCTCGCGGCGGGCGAGTTCGGCGGCCACATCCTCGGGCCGCAGGCCGTAGTGGGCCAGCATGACGAGGCAGTGGAACCAGAGGTCGGCGGTCTCGGCGACGATGCGCGCGGCATCACCGTCCTTGGCGGCCATCACGGTCTCGGTGGCCTCCTCGCCGATCTTCTTCAGGATGGCATCGGGCGCACGGGCGAGCAGCCGTGCCACATAGGAGCGCTCGGGATCGGCGCCGCGCCGGCTCTCGATGAGATCGGCCAGACGCGACAGCACCTCGGCAGGGTTCACCGGTAGATGTCCTCGGGGTTGCGGATGACCGGGTCGACGCTCTCCCAGCGGCCATCGGTGAGACGCAGGAAGAAGCAGGATTCGCGGCCGGTGTGGCAGGCGATGCCGCCCTGCTGCTCGACCTTGAGCAGCACCACATCCGCGTCGCAGTCCAGGCGCAGCTCCTTCACCCGCTGGAAGTGGCCCGACTCCTCGCCCTTGCGCCAGAGGCGGGCGCGCGAGCGCGAGAAGTACACCGCGCGCCCGGTGAGCGCGGTCTCGAGCAGGGACTCGCGGTTCATCCAGGCCACCATCAGGATGCGCTGCGAGATCGCGTCCTGGGCGATGGCGGGGATCAGGCCGGCAGCGTCGAAGCGGACCTGATCGAGCCAGTCGGTGCGCAGCAGGCCGGCGGCGTCGGACGCCGCCCCGGACTCGGACGCCGGCGCCGCCGCTGGGGCCGGCGCGGCCGCCGAGGCCGGCGCGGGACCCGGCTCGGCGCCGCTCATGACAGCCTCACCGGGATGCCCTGGGCGGCGAGATGGCGCTTGGCCTCGCCCACGGTGTGCTCGCCGAAGTGGAAGATGCTGGCGGCCAGCACCGCGTCAGCGCGGCCCTGGGTGACGCCATCGGCGAGGTGCTGCAGCCTGCCCACGCCACCCGAGGCGATGACCGGGATGCTCACCGCCTCGGAGACCGCGCGGGTGAGGGCGAGGTCGAAGCCCTCGCGGGTGCCGTCGCGGTCCATGCTGGTGAGCAGGATCTCGCCGGCCCCCAGGCGCTGCACCTCGCGGGCCCAGGCCACGGCATCGAGACCGGTGGCGCGGCGCCCGCCGTGGGTGAAGACCTCCCAGCGGCCGGGCGCGACCTGCTTGGCGTCGATGGCCACCACGATGCACTGCGAGCCGTAGCGGGCGCAGGCCTGCGCCACCAGCGCCGGCGATTGCACCGCGGCGCTGTTCATGGAGATCTTGTCGGCGCCGGCATTGAGCAGGCGGCGGACATCGTCGACCGCGCGCACGCCGCCACCCACGGTGAGCGGGATGAAGACCTGCTCGGCCACCGCCTCGATGACATGCAGGATGATGTCGCGCTGGTCGGACGAGGCGGTGATGTCGAGGAAGGTGAGCTCGTCGGCGCCCTGCTCGTCATAGCGGCGGGCGATCTCGACCGGATCGCCGGCATCGCGCAGCTGCAGGAAGTTGACGCCCTTGACCACCCGGCCCGCGGTGACATCGAGGCAGGGAATGATGCGCTTGGTGAGCACTCAGCGCTCGCCGTTGAGTTCGTCGGCGCGGGCCTGGGCGGCGCGGAACTCGAGCCGGCCCTCGTAGAGCGCGCGGCCGAGGATGGCGCCTTCGATGCCCTCGGACTCGATCGCGCACAGGCGGTCGACATCGTCGAGACCGGCGACGCCGCCCGAGGCGTAGACCGGCACGCGCAGTTCGCGGGCCAGGCGCACCGTGGCCTCGATGTTGACGCCCGAGAGCATGCCGTCGCGGCCGATGTCGGTGTAGACCACCGCCTCGACGCCATAGCCCTCGAACTTGCGGGCGAGGTCGAGCACATCATGGCCGGTGAGCTTGCTCCAGCCGTCGGTGGCGACCTTGCCGTCACGGGCGTCGAGCCCGACCATGATCTGGCCGGGGAAGGCGGTGCAGGCATCCTGCAGGAAGCCCGGGTTCTTGACCGCGGCGGTGCCGATGATCACGTAGCTGATGCCGCCATCGAGGTAGCGCTCGATGGTGTCGAGGTCACGGATGCCGCCACCGAGCTGCACCGGGATGCGGTCGCCGACCGCGTTCACGATCGCCTTGACCGCGGCCTGGTTGCGCGGCTTGCCTGCGACCGCGCCGTTGAGGTCGACCAGATGCAGCCGGCGTGCGCCCTGCTCCATCCAGTGCCGGGCCACCGCGGCCGGGTCTTCGGAGAAGACGGTCTCGTCGTTCATGTCGCCCTGGCGCAGGCGCACGCAGCGGCCGTCCTTGAGGTCGATCGCGGGGATCAGGAGCATGGTGTGTGGGGAGGAGAGAAAGCCGGGGAGGCCGATCGGCTAGGGGTTCCAGCTCACGAAGTTGCGGTACAGGCGCAGCCCGGCTGCGGCGCTCTTTTCGGGGTGGAACTGGGTGGCAAAAATATTATCCCGCGCCACGGCGCAGGTAAAGGAAAGGCCATGCTCGCTGACGCCCGCCACCAGCGCGGCCTGCGCCGGCACGGCGTGGTAACTGTGGACGAAGTAGAAGTACTCGCCATCAGGCACCCCCGCCCAGATCGGATGGGCCATGCGCTGGGTGACCCGGTTCCAGCCCATGTGCGGCACCTTCAGGGCCTGCCCGTCAGGGCCGTGCATGCGAGCGGGGTCGAAACGCACCACCTCGCCCGGGAACAGCCCGAGCCCGGCACAGTCCCCCTCGGCACTGTGCTCGAAGAGCATCTGCTCGCCGATGCACACCCCGAACAGCGGCCGGGTTTCGGCAGCGCGCAGCACCGCCTCGTGCAGGCCGCGCTCGCGCAGGAAGCGCATGCAGTCGGGCATGGCGCCCTGGCCGGGGAACACCACGCGGCTGGCCGAGGTGATCTCGCCGGGCTGGTCGGTGACCACCACCCGGGCCTGCGGCGCGACATGCTCGAGGGCCTTGGCCACCGAGCGCAGGTTGCCCATTCCGTAGTCGACGACGGCGATGGTGTTGACGGTCATGGGCAGCAGGCCTGGGCGACGCGGTGACGGGCACGCGGCCCGCCGGGAAAGCGCTAGAGGGCTTCCTTGGTGGACGGCAACCGGCCCGCCATGCGCGGGTCGGGTTCGAGGGCGGCACGCAGCGCGCGGGCGAAGGCCTTGAAGACCGTCTCGCACTGGTGGTGGGCGTTGTCGCCGCGCAGGTTGTCGATGTGCAGCGTGACCAGGGCGTGGTTCACGAAGCCCTGGAAGAATTCATGGGCGAGGTCGACATCGAAGGCGCCGATCATGGCCCGCGTGAAGGGCACCTGCCAGACCAGGCCGGGACGGCCGGAGAAATCGACCACCACGCGCGACAGGGCCTCGTCGAGCGGCACATAGGCATGGCCGTAGCGGCGGATGCCGGTCTTGTCGGGCAGTGCCCGGGCGATGGCCATGCCCAGGGTGATGCCGATGTCCTCGACGGTGTGGTGGGCATCGATGTGCAGATCGCCGCTGGCCTCGACCTCGAGATCGATGAGGCCGTGGCGCGCGATCTGGTCGAGCATGTGGTCGAGGAAGGGCACGCCGCTGGCGAGGCGCCGCTCGCCGGTGCCGTCGAGGTTGACGCGCACCCGCACCCGGGTCTCGGCGGTGTTGCGGACGACTTCCGCGGTTCTGGGATTCATGGCCGGTGCATTCTAACCGCGGCCGTCGCCGGCGGGGCGCGCAGGCTCAGCGCTGACCGCGGCGGGCCCCGCGGCCGCGGCATCGGCGGCAGCCGCGCCGGCCGCCGCGCCCGGACCCGCGCGGTACTCGGCGCTCAGGGCATGGGCCTGCAGACCTTCGCCACGGGCCAGCACCGAGGCCACCGGTCCGAGGGCGGCCGCGCCGGCGGCCGAGATGTGGATGAGGCTGCTGCGCTTCTGGAAATCGTAGACGCCCAGCGGCGAGGAGAAGCGTGCGGTGCGCATGGTGGGCAGCACATGGTTGGGCCCGGCGCAGTAGTCGCCCAGCGACTCGGACGACCAGGCGCCCAGGAACATGGCGCCGGCATGGCGGATGCGCGCGGCCCAGTGCTGCGGCTCGCGGGTGGCGATCTCGAGGTGCTCGGGCGCGATGCGGTCGATGAGGGTGCAGGCCTCCTCGAGGCTGCGCACGCGGATCAGCGCGCCGCGATCAGCCAGCGACTGGCGCACCACCGCCGCCCGCGGCAGCGTGGGCAGCAGCCGTTCGATGGCCTGCGCCACCTGCTCGATGAAGGCCTCGTCGGGACACAGCAGGATGGCCTGCGCCATCTCGTCGTGCTCGGCCTGCGAGAAGAGGTCCATGGCGATCCAGTCGGGATCGACCGAGCCGTCACAGAGCACCAGGATCTCGCTGGGCCCGGCGATCATGTCGATGCCCACCTGGCCGAACACCCGGCGCTTGGCCTCGGCGACATAGGCGTTGCCCGGACCGACGATCTTGTCGACCGCCGGCACGGTGGCCGTGCCCCAGGCGAGCGCAGCCACCGCCTGCGCGCCGCCGATGGTGAACACCCGATCGACACCGGCGATGCAGGCCGCGGCCAGGACCATGGCGTTGCGCACGCCGTCAGGGGTGGGCACCACCATGACCAGCTCGCGCACGCCCGCCACCTTGGCCGGGATGGCGTTCATGAGCACCGAGGAGGGATAGGCGGCCTTGCCGCCCGGCACATACAGGCCCACCCGGTCGATGGCGCTCACCTGCTGGCCCAGGCGGGTGCCGTCGGGCTCGGTGTACGACCAGGAACTGGCCAGCTGGTGCTGATGGTAGGCGCGGATGCGCGCTGCCGCGGTCTCGAGGGCCTGGCGCTGCGCGGGCGGCAGCGCATCGGCTGCGGCCTGCAGCTCGGCCGGCGGCAGCTCGAACCGCGCGGCATCGTCGAGCGCGAGGCGATCGAAGCGGCGGGTGTACTCGACCACCGCGGCATCGCCGCGGGCACGCACGTCGGCGATGATGCCGGCGACCGCCGCCTCGATGTCGCGGTCCTGCCCGGGCTCGTAGGCCAGCAGCGCCGCCAGGCGCGGCTCGAAGCCGGCATCACGGGTGTCGAGACGGGCGATCATGCCGGCACTCCCGGGCCGTCTGCAGCCAGCGCACCGCCAGCCAATGCGGGCCCGGCCACCGCCGCGGCCAGCCGGGCGAGCAGCGGCTCGAGGCGCGCCGAGCGGGTCTTGAGCGAGGCCTGGTTGACCACCAGCCGGGCCGAGATCGGCATGATCTCCTCGACCTCGACCAGCTGATTGGCCTTGAGCGTGCTGCCGGTGCTCACCACATCGACGATCGCATCGGCCAGACCCACCAGCGGCGCGAGCTCCATGGAGCCATAGAGCTTGATCAGGTCCACATGCACGCCCTTGCGGGCGAAGTGCTGGCGGGCGGTATCGACATACTTGGTGGCCACCCGCAGCCGCGCCCCGCGGCGCACCGCGTGGGCGTAATCGAAACCCACCGGCGCGGCCACGCACAGCCGGCACACGCCGATGCCGAGGTCGATGGGCTGGTAAAGGCCCTCACCGCCGTGCTCGAGCAGCACATCCTTGCCGGCCACGCCGAGGTCGGCGGCGCCGTACTGCACATAGGTGGGCACGTCGCTTGCACGCACGATGATCAGCCGAAGCCCCGGGTCGCCGGTTGGCAGGATCAGCTTGCGCGAGCGCGTGGCCTCGGGGTCGACCGCAATGCCGGCTGCCGCCAGCAGCGGCACGGTGTCGTCGAAGATGCGGCCCTTGGACAGGGCAAGGGTGATCGGCGCGTCGGACATGGGGGACGGCTCCGGGGTCAGCCGGGCTGGCGCTCGATGCGCGCGCCCAGGGCGGCGAGCTTGGCTTCCATGCGCTCGTAGCCGCGATCGAGGTGGTAGATGCGGTTGACCAGGGTCTCGCCTTCGGCGACCAGACCGGCCACCACCAGGCCGGCGGAGGCGCGCAGGTCGGTGGCCATGACCGCCGCGCCGGAGAGCGCCGGCACACCGCGCACCACCGCGGTGTTGCCCTCGATGGTGATGTCGGCGCCCAGCCGCTGCAGCTCCAGCGCGTGCATGAACCGGTTCTCGAAGATGGTCTCGGTGATCACGCCGGCGCCCTGCGCGATGCAGTTCAGGGCCATGAACTGAGCCTGCATGTCGGTGGCCAGGCCCGGATAGGGCGCGGTGCGCAGGTTGAGCGCACGCGGCCGCCCGTGCATGGCGAGGCGGATGGTGTCGGGGCCGCAGTCGATGGTTGCGCCGGCCTCGCGCAGCTTCTCGAGCGTGGCATCCATGCCGGCGGGCTGGGCGCCGGTGAGGGTGATGCTGCCGCCGGTGGCCGCGGCTGCGCACAGGAAGGTGCCGGCCTCGATGCGGTCGGGCATGACCCGGTGGCTCGCACCATGCAGGCTGGCCACGCCCTCGACCACCACCCGGTCGGTGCCGGCGCCGCGGATGCGCGCGCCCATGGCGATCAGGGCCTGGGCGAGGTCGACCACCTCGGGCTCGCGGGCGGCGTTCTCGATGATGGTCTCGCCCTCGGCGAGGGTGGCGGCCATCATGAGGTTCTCGGTGCCAGTGACCGTGACCATGTCGGTGACGATGCGCGCGCCTTTCAGGCGCGGCGCGCTGGCCACCATGTAGCCGTGCTCGATGTGGATCTCGGCGCCCATCGCCTGCAGGCCCTTGATGTGCTGGTCGACCGGACGCTGGCCGATCGCGCAGCCCCCCGGCAGCGAGACCCGGGCGCGGCCGAAGCGCGCCACCAGCGGGCCGAGCACCAGCACCGAGGCGCGCATGGTGCGCACCAGGTCATAAGGAGCATCGACCGAGCTGACCGCGGCCGCCTCGAGGGTGACCTCATCGCCCTCGCGCCGGCTGCTCACGCCCATCTGCCCGAGCAGGCGCAGCGCCGTGGCCACATCCTGCAGGCGCGGCACATTGCCCACCACCAGCGGCTCGGCGGTCAGCAGGCTGGCGAACAGGATGGGCAGCGCGGCGTTCTTGGCGCCCGAGACCGGCACCTCGCCGGACAGGCGCTGGCCGCCGCGCACGCAGAGACGGTCCACGGCTCAGGCCTTGCGGGCGGCCCACTCGGCCGGCGTGAGGGTTTTCATGGACAGCGCGTGGATCTCCTCGCGCATGCGGTCGCCGAGCACGGCGTAGACGATCTGGTGGCGCTGCACCGGGCGCTTGCCCTCGAAGGCGGCAGCGACGATCACCGCGTCGAAGTGCCGGCCGTCGCCATCGACCTCGAGGTGCTCGCAGGGCAGACCGGCGGCGATGTAGCCGCGCAGCAAGTCGGGTGTGACCATGGGGATACCGTTCTCAGTGCCGAAGCTTGTAGCCGGAGTGCAGCATGCGCAGCGCCACGGCCGAGACCACCGCCAGCGTGGCGGCGACCACGCCGAGGCTCACCAGCGGCGGCACATCGGACTGGCCGAAGAAGCCGTAGCGGAAGCCGTCGACGATGTAGAAGAAGGGATTCAGGTGCGAGACCGCCTGCCAGAAGGCCGGCAGCGAATGCACCGAGTAGAACACCCCGGCCAGGAAGGTGGCCGGCGCGATCACGAAGCTCTGCACCGCCGCCATCTGGTCGAACTTCTCGGACCAGATGCCCGCGATGAGCCCCATTGTACCGAGGATGGCGCAGCCCAGCAGGCCGAAGAGCACCGCCCACAGCGGCGCGGCGAAGCGAGGCACCGAGAAGAACAGGGTCACCGCGAACACCCCGGCGCCGACCGCCAGGCCGCGCACCATGGCCGCACCCGCGTAGGCCGCGAACAGATCGCGCACCGACAGCGGCGGCAGCAGCACGAACACGATGTTGCCGGTGACCTTCGACTGGATGAGGGACGACGAGGCATTGGCGAAGGCATTCTGGAGCATGGCCATCATGACCAGGCCGGGCACCAGGAACTCGGTGTAGCCGATGCCCGGGAAGGCCTCGACCCGGCCCTGCAGCGCATTGGCGAAGACCAGCAGGTAGAGCACCGTGGACACCACCGGGCCGGCCACGGTCTGGTAGACCACCTTCCAGAAGCGCAGGACCTCCTTGCGCAGCAGCGTGACGAAGCCGGCGCTCACGCCGCCTCCTCGCGCATGATGCGCAGGAACACCTGCTCGAGGTCGGTGTGGGTCATCTCCATGTCGAGCAGGGTGCAGCCGGCCAGGCGCAGTTCGGCGAGCAGCGGCTCGACCTCGTCCCAGGAACCCACCGGCAGGCGCACCCGGCCGTCGGGGCCGGCGACCTGGGCCGGCGCACCGCCCGCTGCAGCCGTCGGCGTGTCGGCGGCAAGCGCTGCCGCGGCCCGCGCGGCCAGTGCCGGCGGCAGAGGGGCTCCGGCCAGCCGCAGCACCAGCGTGCCGCCCTTGAAGCGGCCGATCAGGCGCGCGGTGTCATCGAGAGCCACCACCTGGCCGAGCTTGAGCATGGCAATCCGCCCGCACAGCTCCTGCGCCTCCTCGAGGTAGTGGGTGGTCAGCACGATGGTGTGGCCCTCGCGGTTGAGCCGGCGCACGAAGTTCCAGAGCGACTGGCGCAGCTCGACATCGACTCCCGCCGTGGGCTCGTCGAGCACGATCACCGGCGGGCGATGCACCAGCGCCTGCGCCACCAGCACCCGGCGCTTCATGCCGCCCGAGAGCGAGCGCATGTTGGCCTCGGCCTTGCCGGTGAGGTCGAGGTTGGCAAGGATCTCGTCGATCCAGTCGTCGTTGCGGCGCAGGCCGTAGTAGCCCGAGGTGATGCGCAGGGTCTCGCGCACCGTGAAGAAGGGATCGAACACCAGTTCCTGCGGCACCACCCCCAGCGCCCGGCGCGCGGCCTGGTCCTGGGCGACCACATCGTGGCCCATGACCCGGATCTGCCCGGAGCCGGGGCGGGCCAGGCCGGCGATGCAGGAGATCAGGGTGGTCTTGCCGGCGCCATTGGGGCCGAGCAGGCCGAAGAACTCGCCCTGGGCGATGCTCAGCGACACGCCGCGCAGGGCCTGCAGCTTGCCGTAGCGCTTGGTGACCTCGCGGATCTCGATCGCGGGAACCGCGGTCTCAGGCAGGCTCATGCGGACCGAAAAGCAGGGCATCGACCCCGTAGAGCTGGGCCAGCTTGCGCAGGTTGGGCGGCGGACCGATCAGGCCGAGCGCCTGACCGCGGCTGGTGGCCTGACGACGCAGCTCGAGCAGGATGCCGATGAGGGAGGAATCGAAGTCGGCGCAGCCAGCGAGATCGAGGCCGCTGGCGCCTTCGGCCAGGGCACGGCTGCCCGCGGCGAGTTCGGCGCCGGCATTGCCGAACAGGACGCTGGCGGGCAGGCGGTGGATCGGGCCCGGGGCGGGAGCGGTCACGGATGCACTCAGGACTTGCGCGGCTGCTCGAACGAGCGGTTCTTGTCGACCAGCGACTTGATCAGACCGTCGACGCCACGGGCGGAGATCTCCTGGGCGAACTGGTTGCGGTAGGTTTCCACCAGCCACACGCCGAGGACATTCACGTCGTAGATCTTCCAGGCCTCGCCCGACTTCTCGAGGCGGTAGTCGAGCTGCACCGGCTCACCGCGCGAGGGGACGACCTCGCTGCGCACGATCACCTCGGTGTCGGCCGGATCGGCACGCAGCGGTTTCATGCGGATCTGCTGGTCCTTCACCGAGCCGAGGGCGCCGGAGTAGGTGCGCAACAGCAGGGTGCGGAACTCGGCCATGAGCAGCTTCTGCTGCTCGGGGGTGGCGCTGCGCCAGCCCCGGCCCACCGCCAGCGCGGTCATGCGCTGGAAGTTGACATGCGGCATGACGGTGGCATCGACAAACTCGGAGAGCTTGCGGAACTCGCCGGCCTGGATGTCCTTGTCGGTGCGGATGCGATCGAGCACCTCGGCCGACACCCGGCGGATCAGCGCATCGGGGGCCTCGGCGGCACGGGCGGCGGGCGTGACCGCGAGCGCGGCGGCGGCCAGCGACAGCAGCACGGCGACAGCGCGAAGGAATGGGCGTCTCATGATGTCCCTCGGGGGCGGGTCAGTCTTCCTCGCGCAGCGGCGGCGGGTCGCCGTCGTACACCAGGTTGCGGCGGCGCTGCAGATAGCTGTCGCGCACGAAACTGTAGGCATCGAGCGAGGCGCCCTCCAGCAGCCGCTCGGAGCCGAGCAGGCGGGCACGGGTCTCGATGATCAGGCCGCCGGTGAATGCCTCCTTCTGGGCCTTGGAGGCATGCTCCCAGATCGGGTCGCCCTTGAGGCCGCCAATCAGGCCGGCCGTTTCGCGCGCCGACGAAGGCCCCAGGAAGGGCAGCACCAGGTAGGGCCCCGGCGGCACGCCCCAGCGGCCCAGGGTCTGACCGAAATCCTCATGGTGCTTCTCGAGCCCGATCGCGCCGGCGACATCGGCCATGCCACCGAAGCCGAACACGGTGTTGACCAGGAAGCGGGTGAGGTCGGACAAGGCCAGCACCGGCTTGCCCTGGAGCAGCTGGTTGACCGCGATCCAGGGATCGACCAGGTTGGACAGCACCCCGGAGAACGACTGGCGAAGCACCTCGGGCACGACCGCGTCGTAGGCGCGCGCGACCGGCCGCACCACCAGCTGGTCGGCCTGATCGTTGAAGCCCCAGATCACGCGGTTCATGGGCTCGAGCGGGTCGCGGGCGGCGGCCGGACCGCCGGGGGCGGCGCAGCCGGCGGCCAGCGACAGCAGGGCGGCAGCGGCCAGGCCGCGGGCGAGACGGCGAAGGACCCTCACTTGCGGTCTCCCTCGGCAGCCTTGCCGTAGAGGAACTGGCCGATCAGGTTCTCGAGCACCACCGCCGACTGGGTCATGCTGATCATGCCGTCGGGCTCGACCATGGCGGCATCGCCGCCCGGCTCCAGGCCGATGTACTGCTCGCCGAGCAGGCCCGAGGTCATGATCTTGGCCGAGCTGTCCTTGGGGAAGCGGTAGCGGCCATCGAGCGCCATGAGCACCTCGGCCTGGTAGGTCTTGTCGTTGAAGCGGATGGCCGTGACCCGGCCGACCACCACCCCGGCGCTGCGAACCGCCGCACGCGGCTTGAGTCCGCCGATGTTGTCGAAGCGGGCCTTGACCTGGTAGGTGTCGGACAGGCCGATGGCGGCGTTCATGTTGCCGGCCCGCATGGCCAGGAACACCAGCGCGCAGAAGCCGAGGACGACGAACAGGCCGACCATGATGTCGACCGAGAAGTTGCGATTCATGTGCGGTTGCTCCCTGCGCCCTAGGTGGTGCTGAACATCAGCGCGGTGAGGATGAAGTCCAGGCCGAGGATGGCCAGCGAGGCGACCACCACGGTGGTGGTGGTGGCTCGCGACACCCCCTCGGGGGTGGGGTCGGCCTCGAAGCCGACGAACAGCGCCACGAAGGCCACGGTGAAACCGAAGACGATGCTCTTGACCACGCCGTTGCCGACATCGAGCAGCCAGTCGACGCCGCCCTGCATCTGCGACCAGAACGAGCCGGCATCGACGCCGATCATCTCGACGCCGACCAGGTAGCCACCGAGCACGCCCATGGACGAGAACAGCGCCGCGAGCAGCGGCATGCAGATCACCGCAGCGAGGAAGCGCGGTGCCAGCACCCGGGCCACCGGGTCGACCGCCATCATCTGCATGGCGTCGATCTGCTCACCGGCCTTCATGAGCCCGACCTCGGCGGTGAGCGAGGTGCCGGCGCGGCCGGCGAACAGCAGCGCGGTGACCACCGGGCCGAGTTCACGCACCAGCGAGAGCGTGACCAGCAGGCCGAGCGCCTCCTCGGAACCGTAGCGACGCAGCGTGTAGTAGCCCTGCAGGCCGAGCACGAAGCCGATCAGCAGGCCCGACACCAGGATGATCGACAGGGAATAGTTGCCGATGAAGTGGATCTGGTCGATCACCAGACGCGGCCGGCGCAGCGCGAGCAGCCCCAGCCCGCACAGCCTCAGGAAGAAGCGCGCGCCGTAGCCGACCGAGGCGACCGCGTCGAGCGCCCGACGCGCGGGGTTGAAGCCGGCGCTCATGGCTCGATCCCCAGGTCCTGGGCCAGGCTGCGGCGGCTGGCATGGTGGAAGGCCACCGGGCCGTCGATGTCGCCGTCGAGGAACTGGCGCACGGTGGGATCGGTGGAGGCGCGCATCTCGTCAGGGGTGCCCTGCGCGGCGATGCGGCCGGAGGCCAGCAGATAGACATAGTCGGCGATCGCGAACGCGTCCTTGATGTCGTGCGACACCAGGATGGAGGCGACATGCAGGGCGTCGTTGAGCTGGCGGATGAGCTGCGCCACCGTGGCGAGCGAGATCGGATCGAGCCCGGCGAAGGGCTCGTCGTACATGATGAGCGGCGGATCGAGCGCGATGGCGCGCGCCAGCGCCACCCGCCGCGCCATGCCGCCCGAAAGCTGCGAGGTCTGGTAGTGGGCCACGCCGCGCAGGCCCACCGCGTTGAGCTTGAGCAGGACCAGGTCGCGGATGAGGTGCTCGGGCAGCTGGGTGTGCTCGCGCAGCGGAAACGCCACGTTCTCGAAGACGGAGAGGTCGGTGAACAGCGCGCCGAACTGGTAGAGCAGCCCCATGCGCCGCCGCGCGGCGTACAGGCCGTCACGAGACAGCGAGTGCAGCACCTGCCCCTCGAAGGTGACCGTGCCCGAGCGCGGCTTGAGCAGCCCGCCGATCAGCCGCAGGATGGTGGTCTTGCCCGAGCCCGAGCCGCCGATGAGCGCCACCACCCGGCCGCGCTCGAATCGCAGCGAGACGCCGTCGAGGATGGTCCGGTCGCGGTAACCGAACCTGACGTCATCGAGGGTGAGGAAATCCTGGGCCAAGGCGGTGCCGGTTACGCTGGACGAAACCCTGCATTCTAAACCTGTGGGGCGCGGAACGCCGCAAAGGCCCGTGTGCGGGCCCGCTAGCGGCCGTCGAACCAGCCCTGGGCCTCGCCGATCTGCTCGAGGGTGCCGGCGATGACCACGGTGTCGCCGGCGGCCAGGCTGAGGTCGGCGGCCGGGTCGACGATGCGCCGGCCACCGCGCACCACCGCGCTGACCCGGGCGCCACCCAGGGCGAAGCCGCCCAGCGCACGACCGCAGGCCGGGCTGTCGGTGGCGAGCACGATCGCGCGCAGGTGGATCTGGGCATCTTCGATGGCATCCTCACCCGAGTCGTCGGCGCCGTGGAAGAAGCCTTGCAGCAGCGAGTAGCGGTGGGCCCGCACATCGCGCACCCGGCGCAGCACCCGGCCCATCGGCACGCCGGCCAGCGCCAGCGCGTGCGAGGCCAGCATCAGGCTGCCCTCGACAATCTCGGGCACCACCTCGGTGGCCCCGGCCGCGCGCAGGCGCTCGATGTCGGCTTCATGGGAGGTGCGCACGAGGATGGGGATCTGCGGGGCGAGTTCGCGGGCCAGATGCAGGATGCGCAACGCCGCCCCGGTGTCGTCGAAGGTGATCGCCAGGGCGCGGGCCCGGTGCAGACCGGCCGCCAGCAGGGTCTCGCGCCGCGAGCCGTCGCCGTAGACCACCGATTCGCCACTGCCGGCGGCCTGGCGCACCCGGTCGGGGTCGAGGTCGAGGGCCACATAGGCGACCGACTCCGCCTCGAGCACATGGGCCAGGGCCTGGCCGCAGCGACCGAAGCCGCAGACGATCACATGGCGGTCGCGGGCCAGGCTGCGGCTGGCGATGGTCTGCAGCTGCAGCGAGCGCTGCAGCCACTCCTGGGCCGAGACCCGCAGCGCGATGCGGTTGGCCTGCTCGATCAGCAGCGGGCTGATCAGCAGGGACAGCAGCATGGCCGCGAGGATGGGCTGCAGCGACTCGCTGGCGAGCAGCCCCACGGAGCCGGCCAGCGCCAGCAGCACGAAGCCGAATTCGCCGGCCTGGGCCAGCCAGATGCCGGTGCGCACCGAGACGCCGGTGTTGGCACCCAGCGCCCGGGTGAGCGCGGCGGTGACCGCGAACTTGAGCAGCACCGGCACGGCCGTGAGCGCCAGCACCTGGGGCCAGGCCTGCACCAGCACCCGCAGGTCGAGCTGCGAGCCGATGGCCACGAAGAACAGGCCGAGCAGCACATCGCGGAAGGGCTTGATGTCCTCCTCGACCTGGTAGCGGAACTCGGTCTCGGCGATCAGCATGCCGGCCACGAAGGCGCCCAGCTCCATCGACAGGCCGGCCTTGCGGGCCAGCCAGGCGAAGAGCAGCGTGGCCAGCAGCACATTGAGCGTGAAGAGCTCGTGGGAGCGCTGGCGGGCCACCAGGTTGAACCAGCGGCGCATCAGGCGCGGCCCGAAGCGGAACATCAGCACCAGCAGCACCGAGGCGATCAGCGCGGCCTTGCCCACCGAATACATCCAGCCATCGCCGCCCGCAGCCAGCGCCGGAATGATGATCAGCAGGGGGATCACGGCGAGGTCCTGGAACAGCAGCACGCTGAACACCCGCCGGCCGTGGTCGGTCTCGAGCTCGCGCTTGTCGGCGAGCAGCTTCACCACCATGGCGGTGGACGACATCGCGGCAGCCCCGGCCAGGGCGAGCGCAGCCCGCCAGTCGATGCCCTCGCCGAGCAGCCAGCCGACCAGCGCCGCCGGGGCGGCCAGCAGCAGCAGCATGGCCAGCGCCATGGTGCCGCCGACCTGCGCCGCGCCCAGGCCGAACACCAGCCGGCGCATGGCGCCGAGCTTGGCGAGATTGAACTCCAGTCCGAGGGTGAACATCAGGAACACCACGCCGAGCTCGCCGGCATGGGCCACGGCCTGCGGATCGCCGGTGAGGCCGGCCGCATGCGGGCCGAGCAGCGTGCCCACCGCAAGATAGGCCACCAGCGGCGGCAGGCCCAGGCGGCGCAGCAGCACCACCGCGACCACGGAGGCGGCAAGCAGCACCAGGGCGAGTTCAAGCGAGGACAGCACGCGGGGGCTCCGGGGGCGCGCGGGACGCGCAGGACGATGCCGATATACTCGTCCGGATGAACCGCCCCATTCTATCGGCAGGTCATGGTCCGGCGGACGGCGCCTCGCTGGTGGCGCGTGCCCGCGAGGTGCTGCAGATCGAGGCCGAGGCGGTGGCCGCGCTGCCGGCGCGTCTGGGCGAGGACTTCGCCCGGGCCTGCGCGATCATCCTCGCCTGCACCGGCCGGGTGGTGGTGAGCGGCATCGGCAAGTCGGGCCATGTCGGGCGCAAGATCGCCGCCACGCTGGCCTCCACCGGCACCCCCGCCTTCTTCATGCACCCGGCCGAGGCCAGCCACGGCGATCTCGGCATGGTCATCGCCGAGGATGTGGTGCTGGCGCTGTCCAACTCCGGCAGCACCGAGGAGCTGCTGGCGATCGTGCCGCTGGTCAAGCGTCGTGGCGCACGGCTGATCGCCATGACCGGCGATCCCGGCTCGCGGCTGGCGATGCTGGCCGACGCCCACCTCGACGCGGGCGTGGCGCGCGAGGCCTGCCCGCTCAACCTCGCGCCCACGGCCAGCACCACCGCCGCCATGGCGCTGGGCGACGCCCTGGCGGTGGCCCTGCTCGAGGCCCGCGGTTTCGATGCCGAGGACTTCGCCTCCTCGCATCCGGGCGGCGCCCTGGGCCGGCGCCTGCTCACCCTGGTGTCCGATGTCATGCGCCAGGGTGAGGCGCTGCCCACGGTACGCAGCGGCGCGCGGCTGGGCGACGCCATCCTGGAGATCTCGCGCAAGCGCATGGGCATGGTCGCGGTGGTCGACGGGCAGGGCCTGGCGCTGGGCGTGTTCACCGACGGCGACCTGCGCCGGCTGCTCGAGCGCGGCGGGGACATCCGTGCGCTTGCCGTCGATGAGGTCATGACCCGGCAGCCTGCCCGCATCGGGCCGCGCGCGCTGGCCGCCGAGGCGGTGCGCCTGATGGAGTCGCGGCGCATCACGCAGCTGCTGGTGCTCGAGGATGACGGGCGGCTGGTGGGGGCACTGCAGATCCACGATCTGCTGGCCGCCAAGATCGTCTGATGAGCCCGGCCGCCACCACCGCCGGCGCGCGTCGGCCCGCGCGCGACAGCGCCCCCGGGCTGCGCCTGCTCGCCCTCGATGTCGATGGCACGCTCACCGACGGCGCGATCCTGATCGGCCCGCAGGGCGAGGCCATGAAGGCCTTCTCGGTGCGAGACGGTTTCGGTCTGGCCCTGCTGCGCGGGGCTGGCCTGCAGATCGCGATCATCACCGGCCGGCACTCGGCGATCGTCGAGCGCCGCGCCGCCGAGCTCGGCATCGTCCATGTGCGCCAGTCGGTGTCCGACAAGGCGCAGGCGCTGCGCGAGCTGTGCGCCGAACTCGGCATCGGCACCGCTCAGGCCGCGTTCATGGGCGACGACTGGCCCGACCTGCCGGCCATGCGGCTGGCCGGCCTCGCGCTGGCGCCCGCCGACGCCGACCCCGAGGTGCGCGAGCGCGCCGACTGGGTGGCCAGCCGCCCGGGCGGCCACGGCGCGGTGCGCGAGTTCGCCGACTGGTGGCTGGCCCGATGCGGCCTTCGCGACGCCCAGCTTCAGCGCTGGCTCGACCAGGCCGATTCCCCCGGGGCGCTGGCGCCTGCGCCTGGTGGCGATGCGGCGCACGCCAGCGGTCCGGCGTCTCACGGTGGCGCGGCGAGCGGCGATGGCCGGCCCGCCGGCACCCCCGGCTGAGCGCGCCGCCATGCCCGCCCTGCGCCAGGACCGGGTCGCGGCCGCGGTGTCGATCGCACTGCTCGCCGGGCTGACCGCCTACAGCTACTACCTCACCGAGCTCGCCCGCCGCGACGACCCGGCCGCCGGCGCCCGGCCCCCGGCCCACGAACCCGACTACTTCGTCGAACGCTTCTCGCTCACCCGCACCGACCGGCAGGGCGAACCCACCTTCCGGCTGTGGGCCGAGCGGCTGGTGCACTTCCCCGACGACGACAGCAGCGAATTCACCCGGCCCCGCCTGGTGAGCCTGGACCCGACCCGGCCGCGGGTCACGCTCACCGCCCGCGAGGGCCGCACCACCGGCCGAGGCGAGCAGACGCTGCTGAAGGACGAGGTCAGGGTGGTGCGCGAGGCCGGCCCCGAGGCGCCCGCGCTGCGCCTGAGCACCGAGGCCCTGCTGGTGTTCTCCGAGACCGAGACGGCGCGCACCGACCTGCCGGTCCGCATCGAGCGCGGCGGCGCCGTGTTGACCGGTGTCGGCATGGAATTCGATAATCGCCAGGGCACCCTGCAGCTGAGCGAACGGGTGCAGGTCCACTGGCCGCCCGGCACGGGCGCCGGCCAGTCCCCCCGGCAGGCGTCCTCCCCATGATCCCCGCATCTCCCACCCTCGCCCTCTGGCGCGTGCTGGCGCTGGCCTTCGGTCTGCTCGTGGGCGGTACCGCCGGCGCCGAGCGGGCCGACCGCGAGCGCCCCACCCAGGTCGAGGCCGACAGCCTGCGCCACGACGATGTCCGCCAGACCACGGTCTTCACCGGCAATGTGGTGCTCACCCGCGGCACACTGGTGATCCGCGCCGATCGGCTGGTGATGCGCCAGGATCCCGAGGGCTACCAGCACGGCAGCGCCTTCGGCAACCCGGCCACTTTCCGCCAGAAGCGCGACGGTCTCGACCAGTTCGTGCACGGCCGCGCGCAGCAGCTCGACTACGACGGCAAGGCCGAGGTGGTCCGCCTGATCGACCGGGCCCAGCTCAGGCGCCTGGAGCAGGACCGGATCACCGACGAGGTCCACGGCAGCCTGATCGTCTACGACGGCCGCAGCGAGCAGGTCTCGGTCGATGGCGGCAGCCGTGGGGCCACCGCCGACAACCCAGGCGGCCGGGTGCGGCTGGTGATCCAGCCCCGCACCGAGACGGGAGCCGGTGGTGCGCCGGCCGGCCCGTCCGTGCCGCTGAAGCCGGCCAACACGCCGGCCCAGGCCCGCCCCTGATGGCGGCGATCACCGAGGGCACGGGGCTGCCCCCCGGACCGGCCGCCGGATCGAGGCTGACCATCAGCCACCTCATGAAGGCCTATCACGGCCGGCAGGTGGTGCGCGATGTGTCCCTCGAGGTGCGCAGCGGCGAGGTGGTCGGCCTGCTCGGACCCAACGGCGCGGGCAAGACCACCTGCTTCTACATGATCGTGGGCCTGGTGCCCTCTGATGCCGGGGTCATCGAGCTCGACGGCCGGCCCATCGGCCGGCTGCCCATCCATCGCCGGGCCCGCATCGGGCTGTCCTACCTGCCGCAGGAAGCCTCGGTGTTCCGCAAGATGTCGGTCGAGGAGAACATCCGGGCAGTGCTCGAGCTGCAGCCGGCCGCCCAGGGCGGGCCGCTGCCGGCCACCGAGATCGCCAGCCGGCTCGAGGCCCTGCTGGCCGATCTGCAGATCACCCATCTGCGGGGCAACCCGGCGGTGTCGCTGTCGGGCGGCGAGCGGCGCCGGGTCGAGATCGCCCGGGCGCTGGCCAACTCCCCGCGCTTCATCCTGCTCGACGAGCCCTTCGCGGGCGTCGATCCGATCGCGGTGATCGAGATCCAGCGGATCGTGCGCTTCCTCAAGGAGCGTGGCATCGGCGTGCTGATCACCGATCACAACGTGCGCGAGACGCTTGGCATTTGCGATCGGGCGTATATCATCAACGCGGGTACTGTTCTTGCTTCCGGCCGGCCCGACGAGATCATCGCCGACGAAAGCGTCCGCCGCGTCTATCTGGGCGAACACTTCCGGATGTAAGGTCCGGCGTCGCCGGGCTTGCCGGCCGCCCTGTTCGAGCCCCATCCTCCCCTTGAAGACCTCGCTCCAGCTCAAGCTCAGCCAGCACCTCGCGCTGACGCCCCAGCTGCAGCAGTCGATCCGGCTGCTGCAGTTGTCCACGCTCGAACTCAACCAGGAGCTCGACCAGATTCTGGCCGACAACCCGCTGCTCGAGCGCCTGGACGACCCGCTGGTGGGCGCCATCCGGCTCGACGCGGGCGGCAGCCTCGCGGCCTCGCGCAGTGCGGGCGAGGGCGGCGGCCAGGGCGAATCCGGCCACGAGGGCGAACGCCGCGAGGCGGGCGGCGGCGAGACCGAACGGGCCGGCGCCGAGGGTACCGACGGCGGCGGTGACGGCGGGAGCTTCGACGATGCCGAGCGCGGCGGCGACTGGTCGGGCAGCGGCAGCGCGGCCGGCGACGATGAGAACGACGACCGCGCGATGCCGCAGCTCGCGGCCACCGGCCGCACCCTGCGCGACCACCTTGCCGGTCAGCTCGCCGCCACCCAGTGCAGCCGGCTCGACCGGGCGCTGGTCGAACTGCTGATCGACAACCTCACCGACGACGGCCTGCTCGACGGCAGCCTCGAGGAAATCGCGGCCATCCTGCCGGCCGAGCTCGAGATCGACCCCGACCAGCTGCACGCGGCGCTCACCCTGTTGCAGAGCTTCGACCCCGCAGGGGTGGGCGCCCGCGACCTCGCCGAGAGCCTGCGTCTGCAGCTCGCCGCCCTGCGCGCCGAGCAGCCGGGGCGGGCCAGTGCCGAGGTCTTCGCGCTCGCCCGCGCCCTGATCGAGCACCACCTCGCCTTGCTGGCGGCCAAGGACTTCGCCCGCATCAAGCGGCTGCTGCACTGCGACGACGCGGCGCTGCGCGAGGCCCAGGCCCTGATCCGCAGCCTCAATCCGCGGCCGGGTGCGGCCTTCTCGATCGACGAACCCACCTATGTGATTCCCGATGTGGTGGTGCGTCGCACCCGCGCCGGCTGGACCGCCGCGCTGAACCCCGATGTGCTGCCCAAGCTGCGCATCAACGACATGTACGCACAGATCCTGCGCCGCAACCGCGGCGCCGGGGCCGGCGGCCTGGGCGCGCAGCTGCAGGAGGCGCGCTGGCTGATCAAGAATGTCCAGCAGCGCTTCGACACCATCCTGCGGGTGTCGCAGGCGATCGTCGAACGCCAGAAGGCCTTCTTCTCGCATGGCGAGGTGGCGATGCGTCCGCTGGTGCTGCGCGAGATCGCCGAGGAGCTCGGTCTGCACGAGTCCACCGTCTCGCGGGTCACCACCCAGAAATTCATGCTCACGCCCTCGGGCACCTTCGAGCTGAAGTACTTCTTCGGCAGCCATGTGGCCACCGAGGCCGGGGGCGCGGCCTCGAGCACCGCCATCCGCGCGCTCATCCGCCAGCTGGTGGCCGCCGAGGATCCGCAGCAGCCCCTTTCCGACAGCCGGTTGGCCGACATGCTCGGCGAGCAGGGTATCGTGGTGGCAAGACGCACGGTGGCCAAGTACCGCGAGTCCCTGCAGATCGCGCCGGTCGCCCAGCGCAAGGTGCTCTGACCGGCACGCCGCTCGCAAGTCCTCGTCTCGGCCCGGCGCCGCGCGTCCCACTGGTTGTCAACCCGGCCCGATCATCGTCGGGCCACCTCTGGAGGCGCCATGAACCTGTCGATCAGCGGTCACCACCTCGAAGTCACCCCCGCCATCCGCGACTACCTGCTGCTCAAGCTCGAGCGCATCACCCGGCACTTCGACCGGGTCATCGATGTCAAGGTGTTCCTCAGCGTCGACAAGCTGGCCCAGAAGGCCGAAGTGAGCATCCATGTGCCCGGCCGGGACATCTTTGCCGAGTCCACCGACCAGGATCTGTACGCCGCGATCGACAGCCTGGCCGACAAGCTCGACCGGCAGATCCTCAAGCACAAGGACAAGACCACCGGCCATGGCCATGACGCCATGAAGTACGCACCGGTCGCCTGATTTTCCTGCATTGCGAAACCCCAGCCCGGCTTGCCGGGCTTTTTCTTGTGCGCCGCGCAAAAAAGTCCGCCCAAGCCCCGACGCCCTACCTATAATCAATCGCTCCATCACCGAATTCCGGGGCATCCGGACGGCCTGCAGGTCGTCGTTCCCGGTTGCCGCGTCCGATGAGCCGACTCGCCCGCCTGCTCCCGCCCACCAATGTCGTGACCAACCTCTCGGTCACCAGCAAGAAGCGCCTGTTCGAGCAGGCCGGGCTGCTGTTCGAGAACAACCAGGCCATCGAGCGCGGCAAGGTCTTCGACTCTCTCTTCGCCCGCGAACGGCTCGGCTCCACCGGCCTGGGCGAGGGCGTGGCCATTCCGCACGGCCGCATCAAGGGCCTGAAGGAAGCGGTGGCGGCAGTCGTGCGTCTGGCCGAACCCATCCCCTTCGATGCGCCCGATGGCCAGCCGGTGCGCCTGCTGGTGTTCCTGCTGGTGCCCGAGCATGCCACCGAGGAGCACCTCGAACTGCTCTCCGAGCTCGCCGAGCTGTTGTCCGACCGCGCCGTGCGCGACAGCCTGGTGGCCTGCGACGACCCCGCCCAGATGCACCGCACCCTGGCCGGCTGGGCACCCTACCGGCCGGCGGCCTGAGCCCGCGACCATGACCGTCACGGTCCGCCAGATGTTCGAGGCCAACCGTGAGGCCTTGCAGCTGCGCTGGATCGCCGGCGAGGCCGGCGGCAGCCGGGACATCGCGCCCACCCGCGCCGCGCCGGCCGACCTGCTTGGCTACCTGAACCTGATCCACCCCTCGCGCATGCATGTCTTCGGCCAGGCCGAGACCGCGTACTACCTGCACCTCGACGAGTCCCGGCGCCGGGCCATCCTCGACGATGTGGTCAGCGGCAACCCGCCGGCGGTCATCGTGAGCGAGGGCATCGAGCCCGATCCTGGCCTGGTCAGCCGCTGCCGGGCCGCCAACCTGCCGCTGCTGTCCTCGGGGCTGCCCGGCGCGCGCATCATCGACACGCTGCGCAGCTGGCTGGGCAAGGCCACCGGCGACAGCACCTCGATGCACGGCGTGTTCATGGACGTGCTCGGCCTGGGCGTCCTGATCTCCGGCGAGTCGGGCCTGGGCAAGAGCGAGCTCGCGCTCGAGCTCATCAGCCGCGGCCACGGCCTGATCGCCGACGATGTGGTCGACTTCAAGCGCATCGCGCACAACGCCGTCGAAGGCAGCTGCCCGCCGCTGCTGCGCAACATGCTCGAGGTGCGCGGCCTGGGCCTGCTCGACATCCGCACCATCTTCGGCGAGACCTCCATCCGCCGGAAGATGCGGCTCAAGCTGATCGTGCATCTGGTCCGGCGCAGCACCATGGAGAACGAGTACGAGCGGCTGCCCCTCGAGGCGCTCACCCAGGACATCCTCGGCCTGGCAGTGCGCAAGGTGGTCATCCCGGTGGCGGCCGGCCGCAACATGGCAGTGCTCACCGAGGCGGCGGTGCGCAGCACGGTGCTGTCGCTGCGCGGCATCGACACCACCCGCGAGTTCGTCGAGCGTCAGCACCAGATGATCGAGCAGGGCGGCCAGGCCTGAATCCCGCGATGCGCGTCGTTCTGATCACCGGCATCTCCGGCTCCGGCAAGTCGATCGCGCTCAATGTGCTCGAGGACGACGGCTTCTTCTGCGTCGACAACCTGCCGGTGCGCTTCCTGCAGGAGGTGATCGCGTCGCTCGCCGGCGCCGGGCACGAGCGCGTGGCGGTGGCGATCGACGCCCGCAGCGGCGAGTCGGTGAGCGAGCTGCGGGCCAATGTGCCGCGGCTCGCCAGCCTGGGGCACGATGTCAAGACCCTGTTCCTGAATGCCGGCACGGCCACGCTGGTGCAGCGCTACGCCGAGACGCGTCGGCGCCATCCCATGACCATGCAGGCCGCCGAGCCGGCCGAGCGCGGCACCCTGGTGGAGGCCATCGAACGCGAACGCGAGGTGATGGCGGTGCTCGAGGATGTCGGCCTGGCCATCGACACCACCGATCTGCACCCGAATGTGCTGCGCCAGTGGGTGCGCGAGGCGGTGGGTGCGGGGCGCGCGCCGCTCACGCTGCTCTTCGAATCCTTCGCCTACAAGCAGGGCGTGCCGCTCGACGCCGATCTCGCCTTCGATGCGCGCTGCCTGCCCAACCCGTACTACGACACCGAGCTGCGCCCGCTCACCGGGCTGGATGCGCCGGTGGACGCCTATCTGCGCGAGATCCCCTCGGTGCTGCGCTTCGTCGAGCATATCGAGGGCTTCCTGCGCACCTGGCTGCCGTTCTACATCCAGGAGCACCGCAGCTACCTGACCGTGGCGGTGGGCTGCACCGGCGGCCAGCACCGCTCGGTGTGGTGCGTGAAGGAGCTCGCCCACCGCTTCCGCCGCACCGAGCATGTGCTGGTGCGGCATCGGTCGCTGGCCCAGCGCCGGCTGGTGGCATGAGCGCAGACCACGACGGCAACGGCCTCATCGCCGACCTGCCGATCTTTCCCCTGGGCAGCGTGCTGTTTCCGGAGGGCGTGCTGCCGCTGCGCATCTTCGAGGCCCGCTACATGGACATGGTCAAGGCCTGCCTGCGCACCGAATCTGCCTTCGGCGTGTGCCTGATCACGCGCGGCGGCGAGGTCGGCGAACCGGCCGAGCACGAGACCATCGGCTGCCTGGCGCAGATCCGCGAGTGGGACATGGAGCAGCTCGGCGTGCTGCGCATCCGCTGCGTGGGCGGGCAGCGCTTCGAGGTGCTCGAGCGGCATCTGCAGAAGGACGGACTGGTCCGCGCCCGCGTGCGCCTGATCGACCCCGATCCGGCCGCGCCGGTGCCGGCGGAGTTCGCGGTGCTGCCGCAGCTGGTGCGCCGCATTGTCGACGACCTGGTGGCGCGCGAGACCGACACCATGCGGCAGATGGTGGCCGAGCCGCTGCGCTATGAGGATGCGGGCTGGGTGGCCAACCGGCTGTGCGAGTTTCTGCCCATCCCGCCGGGCACGCGGCACCGGCTCATGGCCCTGCCCGATCCGCTGATGCGGCTGTCGCTGGTGCATCAGTTCCTGGCACAGCGCCAGGTGATCTGAGCCGCGGCCGCCGGCGGTCGCGGCTGGCCACCGGCTGCCGGATCAGGATCCCTCGGGTGACCCTCCGGGCGGCCTGAGCGAGGCCAGCAGGCGCCGGGCCGGCACGGGCAGTGCCGCGTCGGCGCAGGCGCTCAGGGGCCACCATCGCCAGTCGGCGGCCGTTGTCGGCGGCGGGCTCGTGCTCACCGCAGCCGTCGTGGGCAGCGCGCGCGCGCGGGTCAGCGGCAGGTCCACCCGCCAGGGCGCGATCACCAGCCGGAAATGGGTCAGCGCGTGCTCGAAACCCGGCAGCGCCTGCGCCGTTCCGCGCTCGGCGGTCACGGTGCGCGCGCCGGCGCCAGCGTCGCCGGCGCGCTCGTCGTGACCGGCATCGGCGTCAATCGCATCGGCGTCAATCGCATCGACCTCGCCGGCATCGGCCAGCAGGCCGATCGCCGCCGCCAGCGCCTGGGATGCCGAGGTCGGCGGCTGCGGACACACCGGCGGGCACCACAGCCCGCCCCAGATGCCCTGCTCGGGGCGACGCTGCAGCAGCACCGCGTCACCGCGCAGGATCAGCAACAGCGGCAGGTCGCGTCGTGGCACCGCCCGAGGCTTGCGCGGCTGCGGCCAGGCGGTCGGCTGGCCGCTCGCCAGCGCCTGACAGTCGGCGGCCAGCGGACAGCGATCGCAGGCCGGACGGCTGCGGGTGCACGCCGTCGCGCCGAGGTCCATCAGCCCCTGGGTATAGGCCGGCAGTCCGGTGGCGGGCAGCCGCGCCTGCGCCAGCGCCCAGAGCCGCTCGAGCACCGCGCCCGAGGCGGGATCGCCGTCGATCGCCCCATGCCGCAGGAACACCCGCTTCACATTGCCATCGAGGATGGCCGCACGCGCGCCCACCGAGAAGACCGCGATCGCGGCCGCCGTGGATCGGCCGATGCCGGGCAGGCTGACCAGCAGCTCGGGGTCGGTGGGCATCGTCCCGCCGAAGCGGACCATGACCTCGAGCGCGGCCCGGTGCAGATGCCGGGCGCGGCGGTAATAGCCCAGCCCGCTCCAGAGGGCGAGCACCTGCTCGGCCGGCGCGGCGGCGAGGCTGGCCACATCAGGGAAGGCCGCCAGGAAGCGCTGGTAATACGGAATCACCGTGGCCACCTGGGTCTGCTGCAGCATGACCTCGGACAGCCAGATCCGATAGGGGTCGCGGCTGGCCTGCCAGGGCAGGTCATGCCGGCCATGGCTGCGCTGCCACGCGATCACCCGACCGGCGAAGGCGCTCACGCGGCGGGACGCCTCAGCGCTGGCAGCCCGGGCACCAGTAGGTGGCCCGCTGCTGATGGTGCGCCATGCGGATCGGCGTGCCACAGCGCCGGCAAGGCTCGCCCTGGCGACCGTAGACCAGGCACTCGAGCTGGAAGTATCCGCTCTGGCCGTCGGCGCCGGTGAAGTCGCGCAGCGTGCTGCCGCCGCGCTCGATGGCCAGGGCCAGGGTGGCCCGGATCGCCTGCGCCAGCGCCTCGCAGCGCCCCGCCGACAGGCGCGCGGCGCGGGTGGTGGGCCGGATGCCGGCCCGAAACAGGCTCTCGGAAGCATAGATGTTGCCCACGCCGACCACCACCTGCCCGGCCAGCAACAGCTGCTTGATGGCCACCCGGCGCCCGCGGCAGCCTCCGTGCAGGAGCGCGCCATCGAAGCCGCCCTCCAGCGGCTCCACGCCCAGGCGGGCGAGCAGCGGATGCGCGGCGACCGGGCCCTTCGCGGCCTCGTGCCAGAGCAGTGCGCCGAAACGGCGCGGGTCGTGCAGACGCAGCCAGCCGTGCCCGAAGCCGATGTCGACATGGTCGTGGCGCTGCGGCGGCTCCCAGTGCTCGAGGAAGCGCAGGCTGCCCGACATGCCCAGGTGCAGGATGAGCACACCGTGGCCGAAGTGCAGCAGCAGGTACTTGCCGCGCCGGTCGATGCGCTCGACACGGCGTCCGGCCAGCAGACCGGACAGGTCCTGGGGCAGCGGCCAGCGCAGGGCGCTGGCGCGCAGTTCGGCACCGCGCACGGTATGCCCGAGAACGCGGGCGCGCAGGCCGCGGGCAACGACTTCGACTTCGGGGAGTTCAGGCATGGGCTTGGTTGCCGCCGAGTGTAATTGAACCTAAGATCGATTCATGAAGCCGCTCCCAACGACGCGCGGCGCCCAGGGCCGCGGTCCCCGCCGCCGCGCGCCGCGGCCACTCGCCCGACTGGCCGCCTCCGCCCTCCTGCTGCTCTGCGCCCTGCCGATGCCCGCCGTGGCCGAGAAGGCGGGCACTGCGACGACCGCCCCGCCTGGCGTGGAGCTCACCGCCGACATCGTCTTCCAGCTGCTCGCCTCCGAAATCGCCGCCCAGCGCGGGCAGATCGGCAGCGCCACCGCCACCTACCTCTCTCTCGCCCGCAAGACCCGCGATCCCCGGCTGGCCCAGCGCGCCACCGAGTTCGCGCTCACCGAACGCTCCCTCGACCGCGCCCTGCAGGCGGCCCGCCTGTGGCGGGAACTCGCGCCCGCCTCGCCGGTTGCCACCCAGACGCTCGAGACCCTGCTGATCTCCACCGGCCGGCTGACCGAGGCCCGGCCCCTGGTCGGCGCCCGGCTGGCTCGCGCGCGCGCCGGCGGCGATCTGCCCGAAGCCTACGCGCAACTGCAGCGCGCCCTGGTGCGCGCGCCGGACAAGACCGCCGCGCTGGCCCTGCTCGATGAACTCGCCGCGGCCGATGCGCAACTGCCGGAGGCCCGGCTGGCCCTCGCCGGTCTGGCGCAGGCGGCCGGCCTCGCCGAGCGCGCCGCCCAGGAGGCGGGCAGGGCCTACGCGCTGCGGCCCGACGATGAGCGCCTGGCCCTCACCGCGGCGCGGCTGCTCCAGGAGAGCAGCGGCAACAGCGTGGCCTCGCTGCGCCTGCTGGCCGGCTTCCTCGAGCGCCAGCCCGCTTCGCTCGAGGCCCGCTTCCAGTACGCGCGACTGCTGGCCGCCGCCGGCCGCACCGACGACGCCCGCCGCGAGATGGAGAGCGCGCTGCGGCAGAGCCCCGACAACCCGGCCATCCTGTTCTCGCTCGCGCAGTTCGCGCAGCAGGCCCGCCAGCCCGAGGTCGCCGCCGGCCATCTGCGCCGCCTGGTGGCCCAGCCCGGCGTGCCCGAATCCGACAAGGCCGGGGCCTATGCCTTCCTGGCGCAGGTGGCCGAGGAACGCAAGCAGTTCGACGAGGCCATCGACTGGCTGGCCCGCATCACCGATGGCGACGCGGCGTGGCAGGCACTGCTGCGGCGCGCGCTGCTCACCGCCCGTGCCGGCCGCATCGATGCCGCCCTGGCGCTGCTCGCCGAGTCCAATCCGCTCACGCCCCGCGACCGCGCGCAGCGGGTGGCCACCCAGGCGCAGGTGCTGCGCGAGGCCGGCCGCAGCGCCGAGGCCTTCGCGGCACTCGACCAGGCCCTCGGCGCGCAGCCCGACAACCCCGACCTGCTCTATGACCATGCCATGGCGGCCGAGCGGCTCGACCGCATCGATGTCATGGAAGCCAGCCTGCGCAAGCTGATCAGCGCGCGCCCCGACCACGCCCATGCCCACAATGCGCTGGGCTACAGCCTGGCCGACCGCGGCCTGCGGCTGGAAGAGGCGCAGGCCCTCATCGAGCGCGCGCTGCAGCTGCTGCCCGATGACCCGCACATCCTCGACAGCATGGGCTGGGTGCTGTTCCGCCGTGGCCAGACCGAGCGCGCGGCCGAGTACCTGCGCCGCGCCTACGCCCTGAGCCCCGAGGCCGAAATCGCCGCGCACCTCGGCGAGGTGCTCTGGAAGCTCGGCCGGGCCGACGAGGCCCGCACCCTGTGGGGCGAGGCCCGCCGGCGCGAACCCGACAACGCCACCCTGAAAGACACGCTGGCCCGGCTCAATGTCGCGCTCTAGCCTCGCGGGGGTGCTGGCCGCCGCCGGCACGGCGGCACTGCTCGGAGCCTGCGCCACCCCGGCGCCGCCGGTGGCCGAACCACCCACCGCCGAAACCCGCTACACCGGCCGCTTCTCGGCGAGCTGGCGCGGGCCCGCCGACGCCGATCTCGCGCAGCGCGCCGCGGGCGGCTTCAG
Organism: Quisquiliibacterium sp.; assembly: GCF_982640115.1. Lineage (NCBI taxonomy): Bacteria > Pseudomonadati > Pseudomonadota > Betaproteobacteria > Burkholderiales > Burkholderiaceae > Quisquiliibacterium > Quisquiliibacterium sp. Next base: position 44,434 of record NZ_CEXFHW010000007.1, read on the forward strand.
CCTGCGCATCGCCGCGACGGGCAGCGAGCTCACCATCGCCACGCCCCTGGGCCAGACCGTGGCGGTGGCCACCCTGGGCGCGCAGGGCGCGAGCCTGGTCACCGCCGACGGCCAGCGGCTCTCGGCCCCCGACGCCGGCCAGCTCACCGAGCGGGCTTTCGGCTGGCCCGCCCCGATCGCCGAGCTCTCGCGCTGGCTGGCGGGGCCTCAGGGCGCGCCCACCTCGCCGGGCGCCGCCCGCGCCGGTCCGGGCTCCGATCCGGTCAGCTTCACCGATGCCGGCTGGCGGGTCAGCATCGAGGCCTGGCGCGATGGCTGGCCGCAGCGGCTCACCCTGCGCTGGCCCGAGGGCGGCATCACGGCGCCCGCGGCCGGACGGGTCAGCCAGGTCGAGCTGCGCCTGCTGGTCGACTCGGCCGAGCGGCACGACATGGGCAAGGGCGACGGCGGCGGGCGCGTCGGCAGCAGCGGGAGCCGGCCATGATCCGCGCCCTGCGCCACCTGCCGGCGCCGGCCAAGCTCAACCTGTTCCTGCATGTGACTGGGCGCCGCGACGACGGCTACCACCTGCTCGAGACGGTCTTCCAGCTGATCGACCTCGCCGATGCCGTCCATCTCGACACCCTGCCCGAGGGCCGCATCGAGCGCGACCGCGAGATTCCCGGCGTGCCCGCCGACGATGACCTCACCGTTCGTGCGGCCCGCCGGTTCGCGCAGGCAAGCGGCTGCCGGCTCGGCGTGCGCATCGGCCTCGACAAGCGCATTCCGATGGGCGGCGGCCTGGGCGGCGGCAGCTCCGACGCGGCCACCGTGCTGCTCGGCCTGAACCGGCTCTGGGGTCTGCACTGGCCGGTCGACGCACTGGCCGAACTGGCGCTCGACCTGGGCGCCGACGTGCCGGTGTTCGTGCGCGGCCACAACGCCTATGGCACCGGCATCGGCGAGCAACTGCAGCCAATCCGCCTGCCGGCCCGCCACTTCGTCGTGGTCGCACCGGCGCAGGCGGTGCCGACCGCGGGCGTGTTCTCGGCCCCTGAATTGACTCGGAATACCCGACCCCTTACACTCGACAGTCTTTCGTGCGAGTGGTCTGGCCTTGAAGGCCGCAATGACCTGCAGCCGGTGGTCGAGGCTCGCTACCCCCGGGTGGCGCAAGCACTCGGGCAGTTGCGGCAGGCAGCGGCTCAGGCAGGCGCCAATCCGGCAGCAGTGCGCATGAGCGGTTCGGGTGCCTGTGTTTTCGTGCCCGTGCCCAGCGCGTCGGCAGGTCGGGGGTTGGTGCAGGCCCTGGGGGAATCGGCGCCGGGCAGTCAGGCCTGGCTCACCGGGTCGCTCGGCCGGCATCCGCTGTGCGAATGGGCCTTCCGTCAGCAGTGAGCAGTCGATCGCGCGGTGGTTCCCGCGCGGGTGGTTGAAGCAGGCATCCGCCGGCAACAGCCGCCCCAAAGAACCGTTGGGGAGTCGCCAAGTTGGTTAAGGCACCGGATTTTGATTCCGGCATGCGAGGGTTCGAGTCCTTCCTCCCCAGCCAAACCCCTCCGCCTCGCCGTTCCGCCACCGACCACCGGATCCGCCATGCAGCAGGCCACGCGCCGCAACGCTGAAGCCTTGTCGCCCGAAGGGCTGATGATCTTCACCGGCAACGCCAATCCCAAGCTGGCGACCGATGTCGCCTCGCACCTGCACATGCCCCTGGGCAAGGCCACCGTCGGCCGATTCTCCGACGGCGAGGTCATGGTCGAGATCCTCGAGAACGTCCGCGGCAAGGATGTCTTCGTGCTGCAGTCCACCTGCGCGCCCACCAATGACCACCTGATGGAGGTCATGATCATGGTCGACGCGCTCAAGCGCGCCTCGGCCGGCCGCATCACCGCGGCCCTGCCCTACTTCGGCTATGCCCGCCAGGACCGCCGGGTGCGCTCGATGCGGGTGGCGATCAGCGCCAAGGTGGTGGCCAACATGCTGCAGATCGCCGGCGTGGAGCGCGTGCTCACCATGGACCTGCACGCCGACCAGATCCCGGGCTTCTTCGACATCCCGGTCGACAACATCTACGCCGCGCCGCTGCTGCTGGCCGATGTCCACAAGCAGCAGTTCGAGAATGTCATGGTGGTGTCGCCCGATGTGGGCGGCGTGGTGCGTGCCCGCGCGCTGGCCAAGCGGCTCGACTGCGACCTCGCCATCATCGACAAGCGCCGCCCCAAGGCCAATGTGGCCGAGGTCATGAACATCATCGGCGATGTCAGCGGCCGCACCTGCGTCATCATGGACGACATGGTCGACACCGCCAACACGCTGGTGAAGGCCGCCGCGGCGCTCAAGCAGCAGGGCGCGCAGCGGGTGCTGGCCTACTGCACGCATCCGGTGCTGTCGGGCGGCGCGGTCGATCGCATCGCCAACTCGCCCCTCGATGAGCTGGTGGTCACCGACACCATCTCGCTGCCCAAGGACGCGCGCTCGTCCACCAAGATCCGCGTGCTGAGCTGCGCGCAGCTGCTGGCCGAGACCATCCTGCGCATCAACCGCGCCGACTCGGTGTCGTCGCTGTTCGTCGACTGATCGTCAACGCCCCGCCGGCAATGCCGGCATGCTTTTTCAGGCGCCTGCCCCGGGCTTCCGGGTCGGGCATTCGCAACGCCCCGTCGTTCTGGTCGCGGACCCGGGGCTTCTTCAGGAGAACGCGATGAAAGTCGTCGCCAACACGCGTCAGCTGCAGGGTTCCGGTGCGAGCCGCCGCCTGCGCCGTGCCGCCAAGGTCCCGGGCATTCTGTACGGCGGCAACGCCACGCCCACCATGATCGAACTCGATCACAACCCGCTCTACCACGCCCTGCGGGTCGAGGCCTTCCACGCCTCCATCCTCGACATGGAGCTCGACGGCAAGGCCGAGCGCGTGCTGCTGCGCGCGGTGCAATGGCACCCGTACAAGCCGCTGATCCAGCACATCGACTTCCAGCGGGTGGCCGCCGATCAGAAGATCGTGCTGAAGGTGCCGCTGCACTTCACCAACCAGGAGAACTCCCCGGCGGTGAAGCTCTCGGCGGCGATCATCAGCCATGTGATCACCGAGATCACCGTGTCCTGCCTGCCGGCCGATCTGCCCGAGTTCGTCACCGTCGACCTGACCAGCCTGCAGGTTGGCCAGACCGTGCATGTGCGTGACATCGCCCTGCCCTCGGGCGTGTCGGTGGTGCTCGGTGGCCGCGAGAACCCGGCGGTCATCACCGTGTCCGTGCCGGCTGCCGCCGAAGAGGTTGCGCCCGCTGCCGCCGCCCCCGCCAAGAAGGGTGCCGAGAAGAAGGCTCCGGCCAAGAAGTAAGGCCGCATCCGCCGGCTGCCGCCCCCAGGTGGCGGCCGGCGGCGCCTTCTGCGCGGTGGCCGGTACATCGGCCGAGGCGGGTGCGGCCGATTCCTCTTCGCTGGCGCCGCCCTTGGTCGTGACCGTGACCACCGCCGGGTTCTCCTTGCCCTTGAGCACCGGCTTCACGCCGGCCGGCATCTTCAGGTCGAGCACCTTGATCACGTCG
>NZ_CEXFHW010000008.1:0-44627 GCF_982640115.1 Quisquiliibacterium sp.
CCACGGCGTGCCCTGCTCGCCCTACCGGACGGTGGCCGAGGCGCTGGCCGACCCGCAGATCGCGCATCGCGAGGCGATGGCCGAGGTGCGTGATGCCGGCGGCAGCTTCAAGGTGCTGAACCCGCCATTTCGCCTGTCGGCGGCCGACACCCGCGCCGGGGCCCACTCGCCGGCCCTGGGCGAGCACACCGCGCAGGTGTTGCGCGAGGCCGGGCTGGACGAGGCCAGCCTCGCAGCGCTCAAGGCAAGGAGCTGAGCGACCTCATGCCGCCCGGGCCGCCCGGGCGACCTGTCAGCGTTTCGTCAAGCGCAATCGGCATGATCCGCCCCGGGGCCGTCCGACCCTGTCCCTTTTTCGCACCTCGCCTCGCGCCGCATGGCCCGTCCCCGCCCTCGCCCGTCCCTGTCCGCCCTGCTGCTCGGTTCGGTCATCGCGGCGCTGCCCTTCCCCGGCCACGGGGCCACCGACAGGCCGCTGCTCATCGCGGCTGACGGCGGGCTGAGCCTGCATGCGGCACTCGATGCGCTCGAATCGGCCAACCCCGCGGTGCGGGCGGCGCGGCTGGCGCAGCAGGCGGCGCGGGCCGAACTCGCGCGGGTGAATGTGCGCCCCAATCCCACCGTGCAGGCCCAGGTCTCCAACACCGAGGCCCGCCGGTATCCCTATGCGGGCACCGACCGGCTGTTGCGCGTGGAGCAGCTGATCGAGCGCGGCAGCAAGCGCGAGCTGCGCACCGCCACTGCCGAGGCTGTCGAGCAGGCCACTGGCCTGGACCTCGCCGATGCGCTGCGCCGACAGCGGGTCGAACTCGTCATCGCCTATCTCGAGCTCGCGGCCGCGCAGCGCCTGGCCGATCTGGCCACCGGGAATCTCGCCGATTACCGCCGGCTGCTCGAGGCCACCGAGCGTCGGGTCGCGGCAGGCGATCTCGCGCCGGTGGATGCCACCCGCCTGAGGGTCGAGGCCGAACGCGCCGCCAACGAGGAGCGCGCGGCACAGAACGCCCGTGCCCAGGCCCGGCTCGGCGTGGCGGTGCTGCTCGGCGCCGAGGCCCAGGCGGCACGCTTGCGGGCGATCGACCCCCTGGACGGGCGCGAGCCCATGGCGCGTCTTGCCGACGAGGCCCGCGTCACGCTCGAGCGCGGGCTCGACGCGGCGATCGGCCGCCGGCCCGACCTGCGCGCGGCAGAGCGTCGCCTGAGCGCCGCCCGCCAGGCATGGGCGCTGGCCGCCAGCCTGCGCACCCGCGATGTCATGCTCGGCGTGCAGGCAGACCGGGCGCCGGGCTTCGGCGGCACGGTATTCGGGATTTCGGCCACGGTCCCCCTGTTCGTCAACAACGACTTCAGCGGTGAGATCGCACGCGCGCAGGCCGATGTCGACGCCGCGCAGGCCGCGCTCGAGCGCACCCGTGCAGCAGCCCTCGCCGAGGCACTGCGGGCCCATGAACAGCTGCAGTCGGCAGTCCAGCGCAGCCTGCGGCTGCTCGATCAGACCCTGCCAGCGGCCCAGCGGGTGGCCGATGCGCTCGAGATCGCCTACCAGCAGGGCGCGGCCAGCCTCACCGATCTCTTCGACGCGCGCCGCCAGCGCAGCGCGGTGCAGGCCGAGAGCATCCGCGCCCAGGCCGATGTCGGCCAGGCGCATGCCGCCTGGCGGGCCGCGATCGACGGCGAGGCTGACGCCGCGCCCCCGGGGAAGCCATGAAGAAGAAGACGCCCGTGATGCTGCTCACCGCGGCCGCGCTGGTGGCGCTGGGCTACGGTCTGGCGCAGTTCACCCGCCTGCCGGCAAGCCAGCCCGGGCCCGAGGCGGCGCGCCCGTCGACGGCCAAGGCAGACCCGGGCGGCAAGACACTGCCGCGCCCCGGCACCGTGGCCGCGGGTGGCGCCGACCCGATCTCCCCCGACACCGTGCACTTCGACACCGGGGCCGCGCAGCTCGCCTCGATCCGGGTCGAGGAGGCCCGGCTCGCCACCGTCCCGCTGGCCGAGCCGCTCAATGCCCGGCTCGCCTACGACGAGAACCGCACCGCCCGGCTCTCGGTCCCGATCAGCGGACGGGTGCTCGCCATCCGCCGCCAGGCGGGCGACGCCGTACGTGCCGGCGAGGAACTGCTCAGTGTCGACTCCCCGGAACTCGCTGCGGCGTTGGCCGATGTCCGCAAGGCCCGCAGCGACGACCAGCGCCGGCGGCTGGCCTTCGAGCGCTCACAGCGCCTGGCCGAGGCCGGGGTGCTCGCCCGTCGCGAGCTCGAGAATGCGCAGGCCGAATTCGAGGCTGCCCGCGCCGAGACCGAGCGCGCCGAGCGGCGCCTGCGCAACCTGGCGCCGGCTGGCGCCGACAACCCCGCCTACTCGCTGCGCGCGCCGCTGTCGGGGGTGGTCGCCGAACGGCGGGTCAACCCCGGTCAGGAAGTCCGGCCCGACCAGGCCGAGCCGCTCTTCGTGGTCAGCGATCTGGCCCACCTCTGGGTGCTGATCGACCTGCCCGAGCGCGACCTGCGGCTGGTGAAGCCCGGGCAGCGTGCACTGGTCAAGGTCGATGCCTGGCCCGACGAGCGTTTCGCGGCCACGATCGAGCGCGTGGGTGCGGTGGTCGATCCGGCCACGCGGCGGGTGCAGGTGCGGGCCACCCTCGAGAACCCCGATCACCGCCTGCGGCCCGAGATGTACTCGCAGGTGATCCTGGCTTCGGCCGATGCCGGTCAGGCGGTGCGCCTGCCCAACAACGCGCTGGTCACCCAGGGCCTCTACAGCTATGTGTTCATCGAGAATCCCCCGGGCTTCTTCACCCGCCGCAAGGTGAAGCTCGGCGTGCAGGACCGCACCCACGCCTTCATCATCGACGGGGTGGAGGCGGGCGAGATGGTGGTCACCACCGGCGCGCTGCTGCTCAACTCCGAGCTGACCACCCTGGTGAAGTGACCCGGTCGCCGGCATGCTCGATCGCCTGATCACCTTCGCGCTGCAGCAGCGGGTCTTCGTGCTGGTGCTCACCGGCGTGCTGGTGGCCGCCGGCTGGGTGGCCATGAACAACCTGCCCATCGAGGCCTTCCCCGATGTGCAGGATGTGCAGGTGCAGGTGGTCACGCAGCTGCCGGGCCTCGCGCCCGAGGAGGTCGAGCGCAGCGTGACCCTGCCCATCGAGCGCGAGATGAGCGGCGTGCCCCGCCAGACGCAGCTGCGCTCGGTCTCGATCACCGGCCTGTCCATCGTCACCCTCACCTTCGCCGAGGGCACCGACGACTATTTCGCCCGCCAGCAGGTGCTCGAGAAGCTTGGCAACCTGACCCTGCCGCCCGGCGTGCAGCCGCAGCTCGCGCCCCTGTCCACCGCCGTGGGCGAGGTGTATCGCTACGTGCTCGAAGCGCCGGCCGGCATGCCGCTGAACGAGATCCGTGCCATCCAGGACTGGGTGGTCAAGCCGGCGCTGCGGATCGTGCCCGGCATCGCCGATGTCATCAGCTTCGGCGGCACGGTCAAGGAATACCAGGTGCGGGTCGACCCCTATGCGCTCAAGCGCTACGGGGTCACCCTGAAGCAGGTGTCCGAGGCGCTGGCGCGCAACAGCGCCAATGCCGGCGGCGGGCTCATGCGGCGCGGCGACGAGTCGCTGGTGATCCGCGGCATCGGCCTGTACCGCAGCGTCGACGACATCGCCCGCACCATCGTCGACTCGCCCGGCGGCAGGCCGATCTTCGTGAGTGATGTCGGCACCGTGGCCGCCGGCGATCGCACCCGCTCGGGCATCGTCGCCTTCAACGAGCGCGACGATGTCGTGCAGGGCATCGCGGTCATGATCAAGGGCCAGAACGCCTCCAAGGTGGTGGCCCGGCTGCGCGAGCGCGTCGACGAGGTCAACGCCAAGCTGCCGCCCGGGGTGCGCATCCTGCCCACCTACCAGCGCACCGACCTGATCGAGCACACCGTGCTCACCGTCATCGAGAACCTGGCGGTGGGGGCGGCGCTGGTGATCGCCATCCTGATGGTCTTTCTGCGCAGCTGGCAGGCGGCGCTGATCGTGGCCACGGTGATCCCGCTGTCGCTGCTGTTCGCGTTCATCCTGATGGACCTGCGCGGCGTGTCGGCCAACCTGATCTCGCTGGGCGCGGTCGACTTCGGAATCATCATCGACAGCGCGGTGGTGCTGGTCGAGGCGCTCATGGTGCGCCTGGCGCTCGCGCGCAAGGACCTGAATCCCTCGCACGACGGGTACGGCTGGCGCATCCACGAGCTCAAGAGCACCGCGGTGGCGCTCGCCCACCCCATCCTGTTCTCGAAGGCGATCATCATCACCGCCTTCCTGCCGATCTTCACCTTCCAGCGGGTCGAAGGAAAGATCTTCACGCCGGTCACCTACACCCTCACCTTCGCGCTGCTCGGCGCGATCCTGCTGACGCTCACGCTGGTGCCGGCGCTGCTGGCCATGGTGCTGCGCCATCATGACCTCGCCGAGCGCCACAGTCCCTGGATCGAGGCCATGCAGAACGGTTACCGGCGGGCCCTGCTGGCGGCCGGACGCGCGCGGGTGGCCGTGCTGGGCGGCTCGCTCGCCGTGCTGGCGGTGGCACTGGCCTCGGCGCCGATGCTCGGCAGCGAATTCCTGCCCAAGCTCGATGAAGGCAACATCTGGCTCACCATCACCATGCCGCCGGCCACCTCGCTCACCAAGACCAAGGAGGTCGAGCGCGAGGTGCGGCGCATCCTGCGCGAGTACCCCGAGGTGCGCATGGTGGTCACCCAGGTGGGCCGACCCGACGACGGCACCGATCCCAAGGGGCCGAACAACCTCGAGATCCTGGCCGACCTCAAGCCCCGGGGCGAATGGCGCTTCCCCACCAAGGATGCGCTGGTGGTCGACATGTCGCGCAAGATCCAGACCATTCCCGGCGTGCCCACCAACTTCTCGCAGGTCATCCAGGACAATGTCGAGGAGGCGCTCTCGGGGGCCAAGGGCGAGATCGTGGTCAAGGTCTTCGGACCCGACCTCGAGATCCTGCAGGGGCGCGCCGACAAGATCGTGTCGGTGCTCGAGAAGATCCGTGGCGCCACCGATGTCGCAGCCTTCCGCATCAGCGGTCAGACCGAGCTCACCATCACCATCGACCGGCAGCGGCTTTCCCGGCTGGGGCTCGATGTCGCCGATGTCAACCAGATGATCGAGACAGCGCTGGCCGGGCAGGCGGTCAATGTCTTCTATGAGGGCGATCGGCGCTTCGATGTCACGCTGCGCCTGCAACGCTCCTTCCGCGACGCCTTCGACGACATCGCGCATCTTCAGATCCCGCTGCCGGCAACGACCGGCACCGCCGGCGGGCTCACGCCCACGGTCGCGCTTGGCGATGTCGCCCTGATCGAGGTCCGCCAGGGCGCCAACCGGATCGCCCGCGAGGCCGGCGGGCGCAGCGTGGCCGTCAAGGTCAACCTGATCGGCCGCGACCAGGGCAGCTTCGTCACCGAAGCCCAGAAGGCGGTCGCCGAGCAGGTGCCGCTGCCGGCGGGCTACCGCCTCACCTGGGGCGGCCAGTTCGAGAACCAGCAGCGGGCCATGGCGCGGCTGAAGGTGGTGGTGCCGCTGTCGGTGCTCATGATCTTCTCGCTGCTGTTCTGGGCCTTCCGGTCGATGACCCACTCGCTGCTGGTGCTGGCCATGGTGCCGTTCACCCTGGTGGGCGGCATCGCGGGGCTGGCGATCGCAGGGCTGCACCTGTCGGTGTCGGCCGCGGTGGGCTTCATCGCGGTGGCCGGCATCTCGGTGCAGAACGGAGTGATCATGGTCGAGCAGATCATGGAATACCTGCGCCGCGGCATGAGCAGTGCCGAGGCGATCACCGAGGGGGCGGTGATGCGCTTGCGCCCCATCGTCATGACCGCGCTGATGGCCGGCCTGGGGCTGCTGCCGGCGGCGCTGTCGCACGGCATCGGCTCCGAAACGCAGCGCCCGTTCGCGGTGGTGATCGTGGGCGGCATGGTGAGCGGCACGCTGTTCACCCTGGTGCTGCTGCCGCTGCTCTACCGCTTCATCAGCCGCGACCCCGACTGAACGCGGCAGGCCGCGACCCCGACCGAGCGCGGCAGGCCGCGCGGGGCGAGCCTGCTGCGACGCTCGCCCCGGCCACGCGCCCGCAGACAGGCGCTGCAGCGCCACCGGTCTCAGAGGCCGGCGAGCACCCTGCGCAGCTTGCCGGCGATCTCGTCGATATGATGACGCTCGGCCACGAAGGGCGGCGCAATGATCAGCGCATCGCCGGTGCTCTTCAGGTTCAGGCCGGCGTCATACAGGCGCTTCTGCGCCTCGTGCCCCCGGGCGCCTGGCGCGGCATCGGGCGCGACATCGATCGCGGCCATCATGCCCACGCCGCGGATGTCGGTGATCACCGGCAGATCGCGCAGCGAGAAGATCGCATCGAGGAAGTACGGTGTCATTGCCGCCGCACGCTCGATCAGCTGCTCGTCGCGGAAGATGTCCATCATGGCCAGACCCGCAGCGCAGGCAGCCGGATGCGCCGAATAGGTGTAGCCATGGAAGAACTCCACACCGGTGGCCGGGCCGGCCTCGGTGATCGCGTCATAGACCGACTGGCGAGCGGCCACCGCGCCCATGGGCTGCGCGCCGTTGGTGATCGCCTTGGCCATGGTCATGATGTCGGGCGTCACACCGAAGGCCTGGGCGCCGAAGTTCGCGCCCATGCGGCCCCAGCCGGTGATCACCTCGTCGAAGACCAGCAGGATGCCGTGCGCGTCGCAGATCGCGCGCAGGCGATCGAGATAGCCGCGCGGCGGCGGCAGGCAGCCGAAGGAGCCGGCCGTGGGCTCGACGAAGACCGCGGCGATGTTCTCGCCGCCGTAGAGCTGGCAGAAGCGCTGAAGGTCGTCGGCGAGGTCGGCGCCGTGCTCGGGCTGGCCTTTCACGAACCGGTTCTCGGGCAGCGCGGTGTGCCGCATGTGGTAGACCCCGGCCAGTCCGGTGCCGAAGGCGCGCCGGTTGTTGGCCATGCCGGCCAGCGACACCCCGCCCATGTTGACCCCGTGGTAGGCGCGCTCGCGGCTGATGAAGAGCTGGCGCTGGGGCTGACCGCGCACGCGGTGGACCATCAGGGCCATCTTCATGGCGGTGTCCACCGCCTCGGAGCCCGAGTTCACGAAGAACACCCGATTGAGACCCGGCGGGGTGTACTGGGTGACCCGCTCGGCGAGCTCGAAGGACTTGGGGTGGGCGCGCAGGAAGGGCGCAACGAAATCGAGGGTGCTCATCTGCTCGAAGACCGCACGGGCGATCTCCGGCCGGCAATGGCCGGCGGCCACGCAGAACAGGCCCGACGAGGCATCGATCACCTCCCGGCCCTCCGGCGTGTAGCAGTACATGCCCTGGGCCCGAACGAACATGCGCGGTTCGCGCTTGAACTCCTTGTTGGGCGAGAAGGGCATCCAGAAGTGCTCGCGGCTGTCCGGCAGCAGGGCGTGATCGGCCGCGGCGATCAGGGGGTCGGTGTGTCCCATGGAGGTTCCGATCGAGAGTTGGATGGGGCGCGAACGGGCCGCCGCGCACGACGGCATGAGCATAGCGCGATCGAGGATGTCCGGATCCGCCCGGTCGCGGCTTGCCCGATCGGACCCGCAGCCACCACACTGGCGCGCCACGCCCTGCAACCCCCTTCCTGTGACGACCCGCCCTTGCGCCCCCGCCGGTGACGACCGGTACTGCCAACCCTCCCCGTGACGACAGTTCCTGCCACCCCCTCCCCGTGACGCCTGCTCCCTGGACCGCGCTGTGGGTCACCCTTGCCGTGCAGACCCTGGCCGCGGTCGCGCTCACCACGCCCTCGGTGATGGCCCCCGCGGTCGGCCCGCAGATCGGGGTGGGCGCCCAGCATGTCGGCTGGCTGATCAGCCTTGCCTACCTCGCGGCCATGGTCACCGGCCTGGGTGGAGGCTCGCTGTCGCAGCGCCACGGACCGGTGCGCATCAGCCAGGTTGCACTCACCGCCTCGGCGCTGGGCCTCGCGCTGATGGCCATCGGCCACCCCGCCGCCCTGCTGATCGGCGCGGCCGTGCTCGGCGTGGGCTATGGTCTGCCCAATCCCACCGCGGCCGAGATCCTGAGCCGGCACGCACCGGCGGCGCGGCGCGGCCTGTTCTTCTCGATCAAGCAGACCGGCGTGCCGCTGGGCGTGGCCTTCACCGGCATGGTCGTTCCGGTGCTGCTCGGAGCCGGATCCTGGATGCAGACGCTGCTGGTGCTCGCGGCCGGGCTGGCAGTCGTGATGATGCTGATCGGGCGCGTGCGCTGTGTGCTGGAGCCGGGTGCCGCGCTCCTCGGAATGGCGGTGACCTCGCCCGCAACGGCCGCGGCCCCGCCGACCCACACCACCGCCAGCGGGACCGACCCGACGCCACCCGCGGGTCTGCGGCAGCGGCTGCTCGAACCGCTGCGCGAGGTCCTCGGCTTTGCGCCCACCCGACGGCTGGCGATCGCCTCGCTGGTGTTCGCGTTCACCCAGGTGAGCTTCCTGACCTTCCTGGTGTCGCTGCTCAAGCTCGAGCACGGCTACAGCCTGTCGCTGGCGGCCAGTCTGCTGGCCGCCTCGCAGGCTGCCAGCGTGGCCGGGCGCATCGGCTGGGGACATGTGGCTGACCGCTGGGTCGACCCCGCACGGCTGCTCGGGGCCCTGGGCGTGGCCATGGGGGTGGCCGTGACCCTGGTGGGTCTGGCGCCAGCCGACGCTCCACCGGCCGCCATGCTCGCGCTGACGCTGGCCTGTGCAGTCACGGCGGTGGCCTGGAACGGGGTGTTCTTTGCCGATCTGGTACGACTGGTACCCCCGGAGCGGGTGGCGCGCAGCACGGGAGCCACCCAGTTCCTGACCTTCATGGGGGGCGTTGGCGGCTCGGCCGCGTTTGCCGCTCTGGTCAGCCTGACCGGCAGCTATGCCGTGGTGTTCACCGCGCTGGGGGTGCTGCCGGCGCTGACCGGCGTGGTGCTGCTGGTCAGCGCGCGGCGCCCCGGCCCGGCGCAGGAGCCGCGCCGGGACTGAGGGTGCTCAGCGGGTGTTGAGCGCCCGCCAGACCCGCTCGGCGGTGAGCGGCATCTGCACCGGGTGGGCGCGGGTATCGACGCCGGCTCGCGCGAGGGCATCAACCACCGCGTTGACCACGGCCGGCGTGGCGCCGATGGTGCCGAGTTCGCCCACGCCCTTCACGCCCAGCGGGTTGTTCTTGCAGGGCGTGGACTCGTCCATCTCGGTGAGGAAGGGAACCCGCAGATCGGCTCGCGGCAGGGTGTAGTCGAGGAAGCTGCCGCTGAGCATCTGGCCGCTCTCGGGGTCGTAGACCAGGTGCTCGCACAGTGCCTGCCCGATGCCCTGGAGGGCGCCGCCGTCGAGCTGACCACGGACGATGGTGGGATTGACCACCCGCCCGACATCGTTCACCGAGGCATAGGCAGCCACCTCGGTCTCGCCCGTGTCGGGGTCGATCTCGACCTCGCAGATGTGGCAGCCGTTGGGCCAGGTGGGACCGGACACGGCCACCGAGCTGTCGATGACGATCTTCTGCTCCGGCTGGCGCGCGGCCAGCTCGAACAGCCCGATCTGGCGGTCGGTGCCCACCACGCGGAAGGCGGCCTGCTGGTATTCCAGGTCGGGCTCGCCCACCTCGAGCGCCTCGGCGGCCAGCGACCGGGCGCGCTCGATGGTGCGCTCCGAGGCGACGGTGACCGCGGTGCCGCCGGTGAACAGCGAGCGCGAACCCGCACTGCCGAAGCCATTGGCGAGATCGGTGTCACCCTGGATGACGCGGATGCGATCGAGCGGCACGCCGAAGATGTCGACCGCGAGCTGCGAATAGGTGGTGGCCAGGCCCTGGCCCATGGCCTGGGTGGCGGAGATCAGCTCGATGATGCCGTCGGGGCGCACATTGACCGTGACCCGCTCCTCGAGGGCGTTGCCGCCGGTCCACTCCAGGAAGGTGGCGATGCCGCGGCCCCGCACCCGACCGCGGGCACGGGACTGCGCGGCGCGGGCCTCGAAGCCCGCCCAGTCGGCGAGCGCCAGCCCCTGGTCGAGCACCTTCTCGAACTGACCGGTGTCGTAGGTCTGGCCCATGGGGTTGGTGTAGGGCATCTGCTCGGGCCGGATCATGTTGCGCCGACGCAGCTCGGCGCCATCGATGCCGAGCTGGCGGGCCGCAGCGTCCATCAGGCGCTCGATGATGTAGATGGACTCCGGCCGGCCGGCACCGCGGTAGGCGCCGGTGGGTGCCGTGTTGGTGAGCACCGCCTTGAAATGGAAATCGATGGTCTGGATGTCGTAGATGCTGCTCAGCACCCAGGGGCCGATCAGCAGCTGGATGGCCACGCCGGTGGGGGTGGCGAAAGCGCCGACATTGGCGAGGTTGTGCACCCGGAAGGCCTGCACGCGGCCGTTGGCATCGAGGGCGAGCTGGGCGCGGGTGTGGATGTCACGACCGTGGATGGCCGAGAGGAACTCCTCGGAACGGTCGGCCGTCCAGAGCACCGGGCAGGCCAGCTGACGCGCGCAGAAGGCCACGACCGCGTCTTCGGGATACAGGCCGGTCTTCATGCCGAAGCCGCCGCCGACATCGCCGACCACCACGCGGATCTTGTCCTGCGGCATGCCCAGCACGGTGTCGGCAAGCAGGTTGCGCACGCCCGTGGGCATCTGGCTGCTCATGCGGATGGTGAGCCGGCCGCTGGCGGGGTCGTGGCTGGCGAGCACGGTGCGCGGCTCGATGGAGGCCGGCGCAAGCCGCTGGTTGACCAGCGGATCGAGCGTGACCACGTGGGCCGCCGCGGCAAAGGCCGCCTCGGTGGCTGCCGCGTTGCCGTAGCGGGCCTCGGCAGCAATGTTGCCGACCGCTTCGTGCCAGAGCTGGGGGGCGCCCTCGGCGACCGCGTCGGTGAGGGCGGTGACCGCAGGCAGTTCCTCGACCTCGAACTGGATGGCCTCGAGCGCGTCGCGGGCCTGCTCGCGGGTATCGGCGACCACCGCGGCGACGGCCTCGCCGGCGAAGCGGATGACCTCGAGCGCCAGCGGAAAGCGCGGTGGCGACACCGCCGCCGAGCCGTCGGCGCGCTTGAAGGCGGCGGCATGCGGCAGCGGCTTGACGCCGGCGGCGAGCAGTTCGGTCGCGGTGATCACCGCCGAGACGCCGGGCATGGCCCGGGCCGCGGAGGTGTCCATCGACAGGATGCGGGCGTGCGCGTAGGGCGAGCGCAGAAAGGCGAGCACCCGCGTGCCGGCCGGCGCCATGTCATCGGTGAACTGGCCGCGACCGGTGAGCAGGGCGGCGTCTTCCACCCGGCTGACCGCCTTTCCGCTGCCGAAGCGCAGAACCCCATTGGCTGCTGAATCATTCATCGAGGCAACTTCCTGTCGAAGGGTGTCGTCAGCCGATCACCAGTCGATGGTCTGGGCGATGGCGTCAGCCGCCTGGCGCAGGTGAGGCAGGAACTCGATGGCCTCCTCCAGACGCAGACGGCTGACCGGCGCCTGGACCGCCACGGCGGCCACCACACGCTGGTCGGCGTCGCGCACCGGCACCGCCAGGCAGTTGATGCCGGCGAGATATTCCTCGTCATCGGTGGCGTAGCCGTTGGCGCGGATGGCCTCGAACTCGCGACCGAGCCGGGCGGGATCGGTGAACGTCTTCTGAGTATGCCGGATCAGCGGGGTGACGCGCAGGAAACGCTCACGGCTGCGCTTGGGAAGGTAGGACAGGAACAGCTTGCCGCTGTCCGAGGCATACAGCGGCACCTTGGAGCCCGCGGTGAAGCGCACACGCAGCGGCCAGGAGGCCTCGACCCGGTCGAGATAGAGCACCGAGTTGTTGTTGGGGATGGTCAGGTTGCAGGTCTCGCCGATCTGCTCGACCAGTTCCTCGAGCACGGCGCGCCGGGCACCCCGGGCGGGCGAGCGCAGCAGGGTCTCGACCGCCAGGCCGTTCATGCGCTCGGAGCAGGCATACCGCTTGCTGCCCGGCTCGCGCCCGACCAGGCCGGCGTGCTCGAGCGTGGTGAGGATGCGGTAGACGGTGGGCTTGGGCAGCTCGACCTCGCGGCAGATCTCGGAGAGCTGCGGCGGCGTGTCGTGACGGGCGATGGCCTCGAGGATGCGCACGGCCCTCAGGATGGCCGATCCGGCCGGTACCGCCTCGGGCGGATCTTCGAGAACGGTGGCGTGAAACTCGGTGTCGAACTCGGAATCGTCGGTCATCGCTGTCTCCGTCTTGAGGGATTCTGATCGTTGTTGGAACAGCATTATGGGGAAAGCGAAACGCCAACGCGAGGTTTCCTTTTTTCAATGATTTACCAGATGAAACGATTTTCAGGGGTTTTCGCCGGGCCAGCGGGAATTCTCCTCTGAGAACAACGCATCCGATCGGCTTGCGGTTTCCAGAGGAGAAGCCGTGGAAAAGCCGAAATTTCCATCGTCTGTCCAAGACGAATCCGGGACAAGCCCGGCGTCTTGTCCAGGCCGATCCGCAATCCGGAGTTGCAGCAGACGAACCGGCACTGGAGAGCCCGGGGTTCAGCCCGTGGAACCGTAGCGGGCCGCCAGCGACGCGATCACCGCCTCGCACTCGGCGATGGTCTGCTCGATGATCTCGCGCACCGGCCGAACCGCGTCGATGCGACCGCAGACCTGCCCGGTCAGGGGCACCGCGGCCTCCAGGTCGCCGCCGAAATAGAGGTCGAGCACATTGGCGAACTCGTCGCGCATGTTCGGGGGGTTGGCGAACTCCAGCCGGGTGGTGCGCGCGGTGCGCAGCGCCCGCAGCGCCGGACCGTTGCCGCCACGGTTCAGGAACACCGTGTCGGTCTCTTCGGCGCGCACGATCGCGTCCTTCCAGTTGCCGTGGGCCGGCGACTCGGCGGCGGTCAGCATGCGGGTGCCCATCTGCACGCCCTCGGCGCCGAGCGCGAGCGCCGCGGCCATCGACACGCCGTCGCTGAATCCGCCGGCGGCGATCACCGGCACCTTCACCTGCGAGCAGACCAGCGGCAGCAGCACCATCGAGGCGACATCGCGCTGGTTCTTGAAGCCGCCCCCCTCGGCGCCCTCCACGATCAGACCGTCCACCCCTGCGGCCACCGCCTTGAGCGCGCCCTTGAGGGTGGGCACCACATGGAAGACCGTCAGTCCGTGCGACTTCAGGTCGGCGCAGTAGCGCGAGGGATCGCCGGCCGAGGTGGTGACGAAGCGCACCCCCTGGTCGACCACGAACTTCACGATGTCGGGGTCGCGCACATAGGTGAGCGCGATGTTCACGCCGAAGGGCCGGTCGGTGAGCTCGCGCATCCGGCGGATTTCGTCGCGGACCTCGTCGAGCTTGCCCGAGGAGGTCTCGATGATGCCCATGCCGCCGGCATTGGACACCGCCGAGGCGAGCTGGGCGCGGGCGATCCAGCCCATCGGGGCCTGCACGATCGGGTGGGTGATGCCGAGCATCTCGGTGACGCGGTTGCGAAGGGCCATGGCGTTGACTCCGGAAAGCGGGGCAAGGGGATCAGCCGGCCACGAGGACCAGCAGCTGGCCGTTGGCGTGCGCGGCCGGCACCACCAGCGCGCCGGCCGACTCGGCCACCGGCGTAGCGCCGAGCGCGCGCCGCGCCTGGGCGAGGTCGGTCACCCGCAGCACCAGCGCGGCCACGCCCTCGTCGGCCAGGCCGCCGAGATCGGCTCCCGGGTGGCGGGCGGCCAGCTGGGCGCGCGACAGGTACTCGAAGGGCGCTCGACCGGCACCGGAGACCACCCGCCAGGCGCCATCGGGCAGGCGCTCGGGCGTGCGGTCGACCAGCCGGCCGAGGTGAGCGGCGGCGGCCTGCGGATCGGGCGCAAGCAGCTCCAGGCAGGCGATGCCGATGGCGCCGTTGGCATGTCGGCACAGCTCGGGAATCCAGACCGCCTCACGGGTGAAGTGCCGGCACGCGAACAGGCGCATGTCGCCCGGCCGCTCGTGCACCGGCCACATGAAGGTCTCGAAGCGCGCCTCGGTGAGCGATCCGTCAGGCAGGGTGACGGGGCGACCGAAGGCATTGGGCCCGGTGGCGGCGATGCCGCGGGCGTGCAGTTCGGCCACGCCGGCGGCGGCATCGCGCGCGGTGAAGGCGGCCCGCTCGATGCCCTCGCGGCGGGCGAGGAAGGCGCGGGTGGGCTGGTTGTGGTCGGTGTCGGCGAGCACCCCGAGCAGCTCAAGGTAGTCGTCGCCGAACATGATGGTGTGGTTGCCGGTGCCCATGTGGGCGCTGTGGGTGCCGCGCGGCGACAGCGTGAAGCCCAGCGCGCGCCAGCCCGCGGCGGCGGCGTCGAGGTCGCGCACGGTGATCACCGCGTGGTCCAGTCCGATGACCTGGTCGAGCATGCAAGCCTCCATTCCGATTGGCTGCCCCGCGGGCGGCCGACGGCCGATGCTATCGCCCGGCCGACTGGAAGCCGACCGCTTTTGATGACACAGTGGCGCACGCACCGCCCCCGGATTCCGTTTCCCATGAGCGCATCACCCGCCTGGCCGCCCTCCCTGTGGGCCGCAGCCACCCCGCCCGGCCCGACCTGGTCTGCACTGCCCGGCCCGCTGAGCACCGATGTCGCCGTCATCGGCGCCGGCTTCACCGGCCTGTCCACCGCGCTGCACCTCGCCCGCCAGGGCGCCCAGGTGACCGTGATCGAGGCAGCCGAACCCGGCTGGGGCGCCTCGGGCCGCAACAACGGCCAGGTGATCCCCACGCTCACCCGGCCGGAGCCGGAACAGATCGTGGCCCGCCATGGCGCGGCCGGCGAGCGCTTCGTCGGCCTCATCCGCGACTGCGCCGCGAATCTTTTCGACCTGATCCGCGCCGAGGGCATCGACGCCGAGGCCGAGCAGACCGGCTGGGTGCAGCCGGTGCACACGCCCGGTCGCATGGCGATCGCCGAACGGCGCGTGCGGCAGTGGTCGGCGGTGGGTGCGCCGGTGGAGCTGCTCTCGGCCCAGGCCGTGCGCGAGCGCACCGGCTCGAGCGCCTGGCACGGCGGCTGGTGGAATCCCACCGGCGGCCATGTGAACCCGCTCGCCCTCACCCGCGGCCTGGCCATGGCCGCGCAGCGGGCCGGCGCGCAGATCCATGTCCGCACGCCGGTGCGCAGCCTGCGGCGCACCCAGGATGGCTGGCTGCTCGGCACCGATGCCGGCGAGGTGCGTGCCCGCGCGGTGGTGCTGGCCACCGGCAGCTACACCGGCGAGTTCGCGCCCGGGCTGGCGCCGGCCGTCGCGCGCGAAGTGGTGCCGGTGCTCTCCTGGCAGATGGCCACCGCGCCGGTGCCCGAGGCGGCGCGCCGGGTGGTGATCCCCGGCCGGCACGCGGTCTCCGACACCCACGGCGACCTCTACTTCATGCGCTATGACGCCCGCCACCGCCTGATCACCGGCGGCGCGCTGGTCAACCCGCGCAACGGCGCGCAGCGCCTGCGGGCGCGGATCGGCGCGCGGCTGCAGGGCCTGTTCCCCGCCCTGGGCGACGTGCGCTTCGACCATGTCTGGAACGGCTACATCGGCATGACCGACGACTACCTGCCACGGGTGCACCGCATCGGCCCCGATGGCTATGCCTGGGTGGGCTGCAACGGCCGTGCCGTGGGCCTGTCGGTGGCGCTCGGCCGCGAGCTCGCCCGCGCGGTGCAGGGCGCACCCGACCAGGATCTCGCCCTGCCCTTCACCGAACCCAGGCCGCTCGCGCTGCACGGCCTCGCCCGTCGCACCGCGCCCTTCATGCTGTTGCTCTATCGCTATCGCGACCAGCGCGAGATCCGCGCCTGACCCTGCTTCCGGAGTTTCCCGCCCATGAAAGCCGTAGGACACACCCGCTGCCTGCCGGTGACCGACCCCGACTGCCTGATCGACCTCGACCTGCCCGAGCCCGTGGCCACCGGCCGCGACCTGCTGGTGCGGGTGATGGCGGTGTCGGTCAATCCGGTGGACACCAAGCTGCGCCGCAACGCCCCACCGCCCGCCGGGGAAGCCCGCGTGCTGGGCTATGACGCGGCCGGCGTGGTCGAGGCGGTGGGACCGCAGGTCACCGGCTTCAAGCCCGGCGACGAGGTCTGGTATGCCGGTTCTCGGGTTCGACCCGGCACCAACGCCGAACGGCACCTGGTCGATGAGCGCATCGTCGGCATGAAGCCGCACAGCCTGTCCTTCGAGCAGGCCGCCGCCATGCCGCTCACCACCATCACCGCCTGGGAGGCGCTCTTCGACCGCCTGCAGCTGCGCGCCGGCAAGCCAGCCGATGCCGGCACCCTGCTGATCACCGGCGCGGCCGGCGGCGTGGGCTCGATCGCGGTGCAGCTCGCCCGGCGCCTGACCGGCGCGCAGGTGGTCGCCACCGCCTCGCGCCCCGAGAGCCGCGCGCAGGCGCTCGCGCTCGGCGCGCATCGGGTCATCGATCACGGCCGGCCGCTCAGCGAGGAGCTGCGCCGCGAGGGCATCCGCTGGGTCGAGAACATCTTCAGCATCACCCATACCCACCTGCACTTCGCCGAGCTCGCGAAATCGGTCGCGCCGCAGGGCCGCATCTGCGTGATCGACACGCCCGAGAAGCCGCTCGACTTCATGCTGCTGCGCGAGCGCTGCGCCTCGCTGCACTGGGAGGGCATGTTCACGCGCTCGGGTTTCCAGACCGCCGACATGGCCGAGCAGGGCCGCCTGCTCAGCGAGACGGCGCGTCTGGTCGATGACGGTCTGATCCGCTGCACCCACACCCGCACCGCCGGGCGGATCTGCGCCGCCGACCTGCGAGCCGCGCATGCCGAGATCGAGTCGAACCGCACGATCGGCAAGATCGTGCTGGCGGGCTTCTGAGGTGCCGCAGGGCGCGCGGCTGCGGGCCGCGGGGGCCGGATGGCCGAGCCGCCGCCGCCCGCGCCCTCAGGGCAGGAGGCGCAGGAGCTGGCCGCCAGACCCGTCGGTGAGCAGGTAGATCCAGCCGTCGGGGCCCTGGCGCACATCGCGGATGCGCGCGCCCGGATCGACCAGCAGGCGCTCCTCGCCGGTCACCCGCCGGCCCTCGATGCTCAGCCGGTGCAGTGCCTGGCCGCGCAAGGCGCCCACCAGCAGGCTGCCCTGCCAGCCCGGGTAGCGGTTGCCGGTGACGAAGGCCATGCCGCTGGGCCCGATCGAGGTCGGCAGCCAGACCTTCAGCGGCTGCTCGAAGCCGGCGCGCGGCCCTTCCTCGCCGATGCGCGTGCCCAGGACATACTCGCGCCCGAAGGTGACCAGCGGCCAGCCATAGTTGCGGCCGCGCTCGATCAGGTTGATCTCGTCGCCGCCCTGCGGACCGTGCTCGCTCTGCCACAGATCGCCGGTGACCGGGTGCACCGCCATGCCCTGGATGTTGCGGTGACCCAGGCTCCAGAGCTCGGGCCGTGCGCCGGCGCGCCCGACATGAGGGTTGTCGGCGGGCACCCGGCCGTCGGACTCGATGCGCACGGTCTTGCCAAGATGGTTGGCCGGATCCTGGGCGTCGGCGCGGCGGCCGAACCGGTCGCCCAGGCCGACATGCAGGCGGCCGTCACGGGCGAAGGCCAGCCGCGAGCCGCAGTGCAGCCGGCTGGCCACCCTGGGCTGCTGCCGGAAGATCACCTGCACATCGACCAGCGCGTCGCCCTCGAGCCGGCCACGGGCCACGGCCACGGTGTTACCGCCCTCGCCCGCCTCGGCGTAGGTCCAGTAGAGCAGCCGGTTGGTGGCGTGGGCCGGGTCGGTCACCAGATCGAGCAGGCCGCACTGGCCGGTCGCATCGACCGGCGGCAGACCCCGCAGCGGCGCGCCCACCGTGCCATCCTCGGCCACCGGGCGGATGCGGCCGGGGCGTTCGGTCACCAGCATCCGGCCGTCGGGCAGGAAGGCCAGCGCCCAGGGCTGATCAAGCCCGCGCGCCACCACCACCGCCTGCACCGCGGCGGCCGGCCGTGGCGCGAGCAGCGCGCCAGGCAGCAGGACCAGGACGAAGAGCCGCAGCGCGAGCAGGGCGGCGGGACCGCGGCGCGGGACGGGGGGCAGGATGGCACTCATCCCGGTATCGTGCCGTGGACCGCCGCCGCAGGCCAGCCCGGGCGCGCCAGACTTACACTGCGCACGGCGCGAGCCCGCGCCGCTTTCCTCCACGCAAGATCCCGATCACCCCGATGGAACACTACGATCATCTCGTCGTCGGCGCCGGCTCGGCCGGTTGCGTGCTGGCCAACCGGCTGAGCGCCGACCCCGGCCGCCGCGTGCTGCTGCTCGAGGCCGGGCCGCGCGACACCCATCCCTGGATCCACATCCCGCTGGGCTACGGCAAGCTCTTTGCCGACAACCGCGTCAACTGGGCCTACGAGTCCGAACCCGAGCCCACGCTCGGTGGCCGGCGGGTGTTCACCCCGCGCGGCAAGGTGCTGGGCGGTTCCTCCTCGATCAACGGCCTGGTGTACATCCGCGGCCAGCGCGAAGACTTCGACGACTGGGCCGTGCCGGGCTGGGGCTTCGATGACCTGCTGCCCTGTTTCCTGCGCAGCGAAGACCAGCAGCGCGGCGCGAGCGCCTGGCACGGCGCGGGCGGCCCGATCGCGGTCTCCGACCTGCCCGACCGGCACGAGCTGTGCGACGCCTTCATCGCCTCGGCGCAGGCCAACGGCATCCCGCGCAACGACGACTTCAACGGCCCCACCCAGGAGGGCGCGGGCTACTACCAGGCCACCCTGCGCAATGGCCGGCGGGTGAGCACCGCGGTGGGCTACCTGCGTCCGGCGCAGGGCCGCGCCAATCTGCGCATCGAGGTCGAGGCGCTGGTCACGCGCGTGATCATCGAGCAGGGCCGCGCCGTGGGTGTCGAGTACCGCCAGCACGGGCGCAGCCATGTCGCGCGCGCCGGCGAGGTCATCCTGTGCGGCGGCGCCTTCAACTCGCCGCAGCTGCTGCAGCTCTCGGGCATCGGTCCCGGCGAGCGGCTGCGCGAGCTCGGCCTGCCGGTGCTGGTCGATTCGCCGCAGGTGGGCGAGGGCCTGCAGGACCACTTCTATGTCCGCACCTACTGGCGCTGCAACCGGCCCATCACCTTCAATGATCGGCTCTCGACCTGGCACGGCAAGCTCGGTGCGGGCCTGCAGTGGCTGCTCACGCGCCGCGGCCCACTCACGGTGAGCGCCGGCTATGCCGCCGCCTTCGTGCGCACGCGGCCCGAACTCACCCGGCCCGATGCGCAGTTCTACTTCATCAACTTCTCCATCGCCCGCCGCGGCGGGGTGCTCGACGACTTTCCCGGCTTCACCTGCTCGGTGTCGCAGCTGCGCGCGCAGTCGCGCGGCTGGGTGCGGCTGCGCAGCCCCGACCCCACCGAGGCGCCGGCCATCCGCTACAACTACCTCGACGCCGAGGAAGACCGGCGCATGATGGTCGACGGGCTCAAGCAGCTGCGCCGGCTGGTCAACACCCCGCCCTTCAGCGGCTATGTCGAGGCCGAGCGCACGCCCGGCCCGGCCGTGCAGACCGACGAACAGTGGCTGCAGTTCTGCCGCGACACCGGCGAGACGGTCTACCACCCCACCTCCACCTGCCGCATGGGCACCGACCCGGCCTCGGTGGTCGATCCGCGACTGCGGGTGCGCGGGGTCGATGGCCTGCGGGTCGTCGATGCCTCGGTGATGCCGGCGGTGGTGTCGGGCAACACCAACGCGGCGGTGATCGCGATCGCCGAGCGCGCGGCCGAGCTCATCGCCCAGGACGCGAAGCGCTGAGCGCCGTGATCACGGGCATGGCCGCACGGCTGCGCACCAGGGTGACTCCGGGCGTGGTGCCCGCCCCCGGCAGGCGGGCGCGCGCCGCCGCGGCCCTGATGGCTGCGCTGGCCACCCTCATGCTCCTGACCGCGCCGACCACCGCGCCCGCGCAGAATCGACCGCTGGGCGTGGCCACCTGGAACCTCGCCTGGCTCATGAGCCCCGAGACCCACGCCCGCTGGGCAGCCACCTGCGCGCGGCATGGCTGGCCCACCGACCCGGCCACCCTGGCGCCACCCGCCCGCCGCGAGCTCGAGGGTCTGCCCTACTGCAATGTCCACAACGGCATGCGCTTTCCGCCCCAGGCCTGCCCGGGCGAGGACGAGGGCTGGCCGCAGCGCGCCCGCTACCGTCCCGGGCATCCCTGCCGCGACACTGCCGACCTCGCCGATCCGATGGCCCATCAGGACAAGCTCGATCAGCTGCGCCGCTGGTTCGCGCGGCTCGCCGATGAAGGCGTGTCGATGGTGGCGCTGCAGGAGGTCTTCGATGACGCGGCGGTGCGGCCGCTGCTGCCGCCGGGCTGGTCGGTGCGCACCAGCCGCGGCATGCCCGGCAGCCCCGACATCGCGCAGCAGCTCGGCGTGGCCTGGGCGCCAGGGCTTGCACCGGGCGGCTTCCGGGTGGAGCCGGCGCTGGCCGACAGCGGGCCGGGGCTGCGGCCACTGCGCCCGGGGTTCTCCTTCACGCTGCCGGTGGACGGCCGGCCGGTGGAGTTCCTGGTGGTGCATCTGAAGGCCGGCTGCCGCAGCCGCGTGATCGACGATCCGCTGCGCCCGGATGACCCGCCCGCACGCCGTGACGCCATCGTCAGCGACTGCGCGATGCTGCGCCGCCAGCTGCCGGCACTGGAAGACTGGATCGATGCCCGCGTCGGACGCGACTTCGTGGTGCTGGGCGACTTCAACCGCAGCCTGTTCCTGGAGCCGGTGAAAGACCGGCCCGACCGCCCGGTCCGCCTCGATGGCAGCTCGCCCGCCAGCCCGAGCGGCCCCTGCGACCTGGTGTCGGTGGAGGGCAGGCTGCAGGCCCGCTGCCCGGCGCACACCAGCGCGCTCTTCCCGGAGCTCAATGACGACGACCCGCCCGGCTCGGTGCTGTGGCGGACCCGACCGGCCGAGCTGTCCGGCGGACGCATCCGCCCCGGCGGGCCGGCCGACTGCAACCTGCGCGGCGGACAGCCGCCGCGCCGCGGCGCCGGCGATCTCGCCCACGACGGCATCGACCATGTGCTGCTCAGCGACGCGCTCAAGCGCCGGCTCTCGCCGCAGGCACTGGTGCTGCGCATGCTCGGCCACCTCGACGAGGCGGGCCGGCCCTTCGCGGCATCACCCGCGAGAGCCCTGCCCAGCGATCACTGCCCGCACTGGGTGGTGCTCGACTGAGCCGCGCTCAGGCCAGCCGCGCCCGGGCCACGGCAGCCATCGCCGGCTCGGTGGCGGCCAGCACCGCGTCGATCGCGGCGTCATCATGGGCCACCGACAGGAACATGTTGTGCTTGTGGTGCAGGTAGGCGCCGCGGGCCAGGGCCTCGCGGCAGAAGAGCGCGCCCAACGACTGGTCGGCATCGCCCTCGAAGAGCACCAGCGGCATCTGCGGCGGCCCCGACTGGCGCAGCCCGATGCCGTGGCGCTGCGCCTGCCGGGCGAGCCCCTCGCGCAGACGCATGCCGGCGCGGGCCATGCGCGCCGGGCCGTCCACCCGCTGCAGTTCGTCGAGCGTGGCCAGCGCCGCGGCCATCGACACCGCCGAGCACCAGAAGGAACCGGTGACGAACACGCGCGTGGCCGCCTCGCGCAGCCAGTCGCGGCCGGTGACTGCGGCGAGTGCATGGCCGTTGGTGATCGCCTTGCTGAAGGCCGAGAGGTCGGGCTCGATGCCCAGCGGCGCCCAGCTGCCGGCCAGGTCCAGCCGGAAGCCCGCCCGCACATCGTCGACGATGAGCGCCGCGCCGTGGCGGGCACTCAGCTCGCGCGCGGCCAGCGCGAACGCGGGCTGGGCCAGCGCCTGGTCGCGGGCGAGGTCATGGCGCAGCGCAGTGACCAGAATGGCGGCAAGATCGTCGCCGGCCTGCGTCACGGCCTGCGCAAGGCTGTCGGGATCGTTGTACTCGAAGTGGATGAGATGGCTTCGATCGGCCTCGGTGACGCCAGCCATCGAGGGTGTGCACCAGGGCGCCGAGCCGTGATACGAGCCGCGCGCCACCAGCACCTTGCGCCGGCCGGTGGCGGCACGCGCCAGCATCACGCAGGCGGTGGTGGCGTCGGTGCCGTTCTTCTGGAACATCACCCAGTCGGCATGGGCCACCAGGCCCACCACACGCTCGGCCAGCCGCACCAGCACCTCGCCGGGGCCGTCCAGGCAGTCGCCGAGCTCTCGCTGGGCCTGCGCCGCGCGCTCGACCGCCGGGTGGCCGTGGCCGAGCACGATCGGCCCCCAGCTGCACATCAGGTCGACATAGACCTTGCCGTCCACATCCTCGATGCGACAGCCCTCGCCGCGCCGGAAGAACTGCGGATAGCCCTCGGGCAGCGAGGCCGCCCGCAGGTGGCCCCACAGCCCGCCGGGAATCACGCGACCGGCACGCTCGCGCAGCGACCGGTCGACCGGGCCGCTGCCCGTCATGGCACCGGCCTCAGGCGGCGGCGCTGGGCCGCGCCTTCATGCGCTCACAGAGCGCGACGATGTTGGCGTTGGCCGGGTCGATCGGCTGGCCGACCATCTTGCCGAAGTCGAGAAACACGAAGAGCAGGATGTCGGCCAGGGTGAGGCGGCTGCCGCAGACGAACTCGCGGCCGGCGATCAGCCCGTCGAGCCAGCGCAGCTTCTCCTGGGCAAGCAGCTTGAGGTCGGGCGCGGCCTGCGGGATGACCCGGATGCGCGACTCGAACAGCTTCAGGCCCTCGGCGAAGCGAAAGCCGTTGGCCAGCGGCTCGAGGATGTTCAGGTCGATGCGGCGCACCCACATGCGGGTCTCGGCGCGCTCGGCCGGGTTGCTGCCGATCAGGGTCTTGCCGGCGGGGCCGATCTCGTCGAGGTACTCGCAGATCGCGGTGATCTCGGCCAGCACCATGCCGTTGTCGAGCTCCAGCGCCGGCAGCTGGCCGGAGGGGTTCTTGGCCAGGTAGGGCGCCTGGCGGTTCTCGCCGCCGCGCAGATCGACCTTGGTGCTGGGCAGCTCGACGCCGCGCTCGGCGGCGAACATGCGCACCACGCGCGGATTGGGGCCGACGGAATCGAAAAGAAGCATGGCGCTCTCGCTGGGTATGGCTGGAAGCCGGTTGAGGGTTTCGCGAGCTTAACCGCGGCCCCCGGGCCTGACCATCACGAGGCCGAAGCGGCCGTCTCGCCGCGATCGAAAAACGGTCCGCCGCTTCCGCTACCATGACCGACCGGGCTCGCACCGGCACGAGGCCGCCCCGCCGCGCGCGCCCGGTCGCCGCCCCTGCGAACCCCCGGTCGCCGCCCACGGCAAGCCCCCTTGGACACCACCCGCCATCCCACCCTCGCCCTCTGGTCGCTGTGCCTGGCCTACTTCGCGATGGGCACCTCGGCGATCGCGCTGGTCGGCCTGATCCAGGAGATCTCCAGCGCCTTCGGCGTGTCCAAGCCGGCGATCGCCGGCGTGGTCACCCTGTTCGCGCTCACCTTCGCGGTGCTCGCGCCGCTGCTGCAGGTTGCGGCCGGGCGTCTGCCGCGGCGCACGCTGCTGCTGGCCGGGCTGTGCACCATGGGCGCGGCCAGCCTCTGGACCGCCCTGGCCACCAGCCTGCCCAGCCTCGCCGCGGCCCGGGTGCTGCTCGCCCTGGGCTCGGCCGCGGTGGGCCCGGTGGCCTCGTCGCTGGGCGCAGGCCTGGTGCCGCCGGCACGCCAGGGCCAGGCGCTGGCCATCGTCTTCGCCGGCATGACCTTCGCCACGGTGCTGGGCCTGCCCCTGGCCACCTGGGCGGGCGGCCTGCTCGGCTGGCGCTGGGCCTTCGGTGGCCTGGCCGCGGCCAGCCTGCTGATCGCCGTGCTGGTCGCGGTGGTGGTCGGCGACCGGCGGCCGGCACCGCCGGTGTCGCTGGCCAGCTTCGGTCAGGTGCTGCGCCACCGCGCGGCGGCCTGGGCGATCGCGATGGCCGGCTGCCAGATGGCGGCGGTGTTCTCGCTCTACGCCCTGGTGGCGCCCTTCCTGCAGGAGCGCTTCGGCGTCGCCCAGTCCACGCTGCCCCTGGCCTTCCTGCTGGCCGGCAGCCTCAGCGTGCTCGGCAATGTGGCCGCCGGCCGGGTCGGCGACCGCATCGGCGCGGCGCGCACGCTGTGGCTGTCCACCGGCAGCCTGTGCCTGGCCTTCTGCGTGGTGCTGGCGCTGCCAGCCGACCCGCGGGTGGGCATGGCCGCCTTCGCGGTCTGGTCGATGCTGGGCATGACCTTCTACGCGCCGCAGCAGAAGCGGCTGATCGAGCTCGCGCCCGAACTGCGCAACCTGCTGCTGGCGATGAACGCCTCGGCCCTCTATGTGGGCATGTCGGCCGGCGCGGCGGCGGCGGCGCAGGCCTGGCTGCGGCTGGGCCCCTGGTCGCTGCCCCTGGTGGCGGCCGGTTTCGTGCTGCTGGGCATGCTGGCCTACCGGCGCTCCCGGCAGGCCGAGGCGGACATGGCCCGCCGCCTATAATGACCGGTTATCCGGAACGACGGCAGGCCCCCATGTCCCTACAAGAAAGATACACGCCCGGCGAGGTCGAGCGCGCCGCGCACGCCCACTGGAATGCCATCGACGCCTACCGGGCGATCGAGCACGACCCGCGTTTCCCCAAGGGCAAGTTCTACGCCTGCTCGATGCTGCCCTACCCCAGCGGCAAGCTGCACATGGGCCATGTGCGCAACTACACCATCAACGATGTGATGTACCGGCACCTGCGCATGCAGGGCTACAACGTGCTGATGCCCATGGGCTGGGACGCCTTCGGCCTGCCCGCCGAGAACGCCGCCATGAAGAACGGCGTGGCGCCGGCGCGCTGGACCTACGACAACATCGCCTACATGAAGAAGCAGATGCAGGCGATGGGGCTGGCCATCGACTGGAGCCGCGAGATCGCGGCCTGCGACCCCGCCTACTACCGCTGGAACCAGTGGCTTTTCCTGCAGATGCTCGAGCGCGGCATCGCCTACCGCAAGACCCAGGTCGTCAACTGGGATCCGGTCGACCAGACCGTGCTCGCCAACGAGCAGGTGATCGACGGCCGAGGCTGGCGCACCGGCGCACCGGTCGAGAAGCGCGAGATCCCGGGCTACTACCTCAAGATCACCGACTACGCGCACGAGCTCCTCGAGCAGGTCGAGAACCACCTCGACGGCTGGCCCGATCGCGTGCGCACCATGCAGTCGAACTGGATCGGCCGCTCCACCGGCGTGCGCTTCGCCTTCCCGCATGCCATCACCGACGCGCAAGGCGCGCTCGCCGGCGAAGGCCGGCTGCATGTCTTCACCACCCGCGCCGACACCATCATGGGCGTGACCTTCGTGGCGGTCGCCCCCGAGCATCCGCTGGCCGACATCGCCGCCGCCCGTGATCCGGCGGTGGCCGCCTTCGTGGCCGAGGCCCGCCAGGGCTCGGTCATGGAGGCCGACATGGCCACCATGGAGAAGAAGGGCGTGCCCACCGGCCTGACCGTGCGCCACCCCCTCACCGACGAGCCGGTGCCGGTGTGGGTGGGCAACTATGTGCTCATGGGCTACGGCGACGGCGCCGTGATGGGCGTGCCCGCGCACGACGAGCGCGACTTCGCCTTCGCGCGCCGCTACGGGCTGCCGATCCGCCAGGTGATCGATGTCGCCGGCCAGGTCTTCTCCGATACCGAATGGGCGCCCTGGTACGAAGACAAGGTCGCCGGCCGCTGCATCCGCTCCGGCTCCTATGACGGCCTCGGCCACCAGGCCGCGGTCGAGGCCATCGCCGCCGACCTCGCCGCACGCGGCCTCGGCCAGAAGAAGACCCAGTGGCGGCTGCGCGACTGGGGCATCTCGCGCCAGCGCTACTGGGGCACGCCGATTCCGATCATCCACTGCGATGACTGCGGCGCGGTGCCCGTGCCGTACCAGGACCTGCCGGTGCGCCTGCCCGAAGATCTCGTGCCCGACGGCACCGGCAACCCGCTCGCGCGCAGCCAGGCCTTCCTCGCCTGCCGCTGCCCGCGCTGCGACAAGCCGGCGCGCCGCGAGACCGACACCATGGACACCTTCATCGACTCGTCCTGGTATTACATGCGGTACTGCTCGCCCGACAATCCCACCGCCATGGTCGATGCGCGCACCGACTACTGGATGCCGATGGACCAGTACATCGGCGGCATCGAGCACGCGGTGCTGCACCTGCTCTACGCGCGCTTCTGGACGAAGGTGATGCGCGACATCACCGGCCAGGTGCCCGGCGATCCGGCCCGCGGCCTGGTCACCTTCGACGAGCCCTTCACCCGGCTGCTGTGCCAGGGCATGGTGCTCAACCACATCTACTCCCGCCGCACCGAGCGCGGCGCCATCGAATACTTCTGGCCCGAGGATGTCGAGAACCTCCATGACGAGACCGGGCGGGTCACCGGCGCACGGCTGAAGTCCGACGGCAGCCTGGTCGACTACGGCGGCGTGGGCACGATGTCCAAGAGCAAGAACAACGGCGTCGACCCCCAGGCCCTGATCGATCGCTACGGCGCCGACACCGCACGCCTGTTCGTGATGTTCGCCAGCCCGCCCGAGCAGACGCTCGAGTGGTCCGACACCGGTGTGGAGGGCGCCCACCGCTTCATTCGCCGGCTGTGGGCCTTCGCGCATGCGCAGCAGGCCGTGCTCGCGCAGGCCGGCACGCTCGATGCGGCCCGGCTCGAGCCCGCCCACAAGGCGCTGCGCCGCGAGATCCACACCGTGCTGCGCCAGGCCGACTACGACTACCAGCGCCTGCAGTACAACACCGTGGTGTCGGCGGCCATGAAGATGCTCAACGCGCTCGAGGGCGCGCGCCTGCCCGAGGGCCCGGTCTCGGCCGCGGTGCTGCGCGAATGCCTGTCGGTGCTCATCCGCGTGCTCTATCCGGTGGTGCCGCATGTCACGCACGGCCTGTGGCAGGCGCTGGGCTATGCCGCCGCCCACGGTGACCTGCTCGACACCGCCTGGCCGCAGGTCGACCCCGATGCGCTGCGGCAGGACACCCTCGAACTGGTGCTGCAGGTGAACGGCAAGGTGCGTGGCTCGGTGAGCGTGCCGGCCAGCGCCGACCAGGCCGCCATCGAGGCCGCCGCGCTCGCCAGCGAGCCGGTGCAGCGTCTGGGCGAGGGCCGGCCGGCGCGCAAGGTGATCGTGGTGCCGGGCCGGCTGGTCAATGTGGTCATCTGAGCCGCCACGCCGCCGCTGCCTGCGGGCGCTGCTGCTGCCCGTGGCCCTGGCGCCGGCGGCCTGCGGCTTCCGGCTGCGCGGCAGCGCCGAGCTGCCCTTCGAGACCCTGTTCGTCAGCTTCCCGCCGGCGTCGGCCACCGGCGCCGAGTTCGTCCGCCTGCTGCGGGTGCAGGGCGGCACCCGCCTGGTGGACAAGGCCACCGACGCGCAGGCCCGGCTCGAGGTGTACGCGGAGCGCCGCGAAAAGGAGATCGTCGGCTTCTCCAGCACTGGCCGCCCGCGCGAGTATCAGCTGCGCCTGATCACCGGCTTCCGGCTGGTCGATGTCGCCTCCGGGATCGAGATGATCCCGGCCAACGATCTGACCCTGCGCCGCGAAATCACCACCACCGACACCCAGCTCGTGGCCAAGCAGCAGGAAGAGGCGCTGCTCTACCGCGAAATGCAGACCGACACCGTGCAGCAGCTGCTGCGTCGGCTGGCCGCGGCGCGGCGCCCGGTGCCGCGGGCCGCGCCGGGCTGAGCCGCCGCCCTCGCCTGCATGAGCATCCGCCCCGAAGCCCTGCCCGGCGCGCTGCGTCGCGGTCTGCCGCCCGCGATCTGGATCCACGGCGACGAGGAGCTGCTGCAGATCGAAGCCGCCGACCTGGTCCGTGAGGCAGCCCGGACTGCGGGCTTCAGCCAGCGCGACGTCTTCGTGGCCGATCGCAGTCTGCGCCTGGAGGCCCTGGCCGCCGAGACCCGCACGCTGTCGCTGTTCGCCTCGCGCCGGCTGATCGAGCTGCGCCTGCCCGGCAAGCCCACGCGCGATCTTGGTCAGGCGCTGGCCGACATCATCGACGGGCTCGACGAGGACACCCGACTGCTGGTGAGCAGCCCGCGCCTGGACCGCGCGGTCACCGATACGGCCTGGTTCTCCGCGCTCGAGCCGCGGCTGCTGCTGGTGGCGGTGGCCAGCGTGGAGCACGCCCAGCTGCCGGCCTGGATCGGCGCGCGCCTGGCAGCCCAGCAGCAGCGGGCCGACCCCGCCACCCTGCAGCGGCTGGCCGAGCGGGTGGAGGGCAACCTGCTCGCTGCCCACCAGGAGGTGCGCAAGCTCGCGCTGCTGTTCCCGCCGGGCGAGCTGCCCGCCGACGACGCGCTGGCGGCGGTGCTCGATGTGGCCCGCTATGACGCCTTCGGCATGGCCCAGGCCATGCTGGCCGGCGACGCGGCACGCGCGCTGCGCGCGCTCGAGGGCCTGCGCGCCGAGGGCCAGGCCGCGCCGCTGGTGCTCTGGGCGCTGGCCGATGCGGCACGCAATCTCCTGCGGTTGTCGCAGGCGCGCGATGCCGGGCGCGCGCCGGCCAGCCTCACCCGCGAGCTGCGCCTGTTTCCGCCGCGCGACCGCCTCTATCTCGAGGCCCTGCGCAGGCTCGACACCAGCAGCCTGCGCGAGGCGGTGCAGGAAGCCGCCGGGGTCGATAGAATCATCAAGGGTCTGGTTGCCGCCGATCCCTGGCAGGCCATGGTTCCGCTGGTGGGCCGGCTGGCCGGGGCCCCCGTGCTGGCCGCGCCGCGCTGAACGCCACCGCCACCCGCCGTCCCGCCCATCTCCTCCAACCCTGCGGCTCGCGCCGACCGCCCACAGGCTCATCCATGCAACATCATTCGATCGACATCGCCGCCTATGTGGCCGATGTGGGGCGCCGGGCCCGCGCAGCCAGCCGCGAGATGGCGCGCGCGGCCACCGCGGCCCGCGACCGCGCGCTGCTGGCCACCGCGGCCGCCATTCGCGGCGCCCGGGAACCCCTTCAGGCGGCCAACGCCCGCGACCTCGCCGCAGCCCGCGAGGCCGGCCACGACGCTGCCTTCACCGACCGCCTTGCCCTCACCGACAAGGTCATCGAATCCATGGCGGCGGGCCTCGAGCAGATCGCCCTGCTGCCCGACCCGATCGGCGAGATCACCGACCTGCGCGCCCGGCCCTCGGGCATCCAGGTGGGCCGCATGCGGGTGCCGCTCGGGGTGATCGGCATCATCTACGAGAGCCGGCCCAACGTCACCGTCGATGCCGCCGGTCTGTGCATCAAGTCGGGCAACGCCACCATCCTGCGCGGCGGCTCCGAGGCCATCCACAGCAACCAGGCGCTGGCGGTGCTGGTGCGCCAGGGGCTGCGCGAGGCCGGCCTGCCCGACGATGCGGTGCAGGTGATCGAGACCACCGATCGCGAGGCGGTGGGTGAACTCATCAGCCGGCCGGAGTTCGTCGATGTGATCGTGCCGCGCGGCGGCAAGTCGCTGATCGAGCGCATCGCACGCGATGCCCGGGTGCCCACCATCAAGCATCTGGACGGCATCTGTCATGTCTACATCGACGACAGCGCCGACACCGACATGGCGATCGCCGTCGCCGACAACGCCAAGACCCAGCGCTACTCGCCATGCAACACCATGGAGACCCTGCTGGTATCGCGCGCCGCCGCGCCGCGGGTGTTGCCGCCGCTGGCGCGCATCTACCTCGACAAGGGCGTCGAGTTGCGTGGCTGCCCTGCCACCCGGGCACTGCTCGCACCAGCGGGCCTGGCCTGCGCCGAGGCCACCGAGGAAGACTGGCGCACCGAGTACCTGGCGCCCATCCTGTCCATCCGCGTGGTGACCGGGCTCGACGAAGCCATCGCCCACATCGGCCAGTACGGCTCGCAGCACACCGACGCGATCATCACCGACAGCCACGCCAACGCCATGCGCTTCCTGCGCGAGGTCGATTCCGCCTCGGTGATGGTCAACGCCTCCACCCGCTTCGCCGACGGCTTCGAGTACGGCCTGGGCGCCGAGATCGGCATCTCCACCGACAAGCTGCACGCCCGCGGCCCGGTCGGCCTGGAGGGCCTCACCTCGCAGAAGTATGTGGTGCTGGGCAGCGGGCAGGTGCGCCGGTGAGCAGCGGCTACCTCTGGCTGAAGGCGCTGCACATCGTCTTCGTCACCAGCTGGTTCGCCGGCCTGTTCTACCTCCCACGACTGTTCGTGAACCTCGCCATGGTCGACCCTGCCTCGCAGGCCGAGCGCGCGCGGCTGCTGCTGATGTCGCGCAAGCTCTGGCGATTCATGCAGCCGCTGATGTGGCTGGCGCTCGGGCTGGGCACCTGGCTGTGGCTGGGCTATGGCGTCACCGGCGGCTGGATGCACACCAAGCTCGCGGTGGTGGCCGTGCTGCTCGGCTACCACCAGACCTGCGGCCGGCTGCTGCGCCAGATCGAGGCCGGCACCGACACGCGCTCGCATGTCTGGTACCGCTGGTTCAACGAGATCCCCGTGCTCGCCCTGCTGGTCGCGGTGGTGCTGGTGGTCGTCAAGCCCTTCTGAAGTCCGCACCCGGAGAATCCGCATGACCCGCATCGTCGACTACTACATGCATCCCCAGTCGCCCTGGAGCTGCCTCGGCCACCAGGAACTGCGCCGCATCTGCGCCCTGCACAACGCCGACATCCGCATCAAGCCGATCGATCTCGGCGCCAAGGTGTTCCCGGTCTCGGGCGGCCTGCCGCTGGCCAAGCGCGCCCCGCAGCGCCAGAACTACCGGCTCGTCGAGCTCGCGCGCTGGCGCGATCGTCGCGAGGTGCCCATCCAGCTGCATCCCGCCTTCTTTCCAGCCAATGCCGACACGGCCTGCCGGCTGATCATTGCCGCTGACCGGCTGCACGGTACCGACGCCGCGCTCGATGTCGCCGGGCGGTTCATGCGCGCCACCTGGTGCGAGGAGCGCAATGTCGCCGACGACGCCACGCTGCGCGCGGTGCTGCACGAGGCCGGGCTGCCCGTCGACCCGATGTTCCACGCCATCCCCGACACCCACGCGGTCTTCGACAGCTACACCCAGGAGGCGATCGACCACGGCGTGTTCGGCGTGCCCTGGTATGTCTTCGAGGGCATCCCCTACTGGGGACAGGACCGGCTCGAGTTCCTCGAGCGCGCGCTCGCGGGCTGACCCGGGCATGCTGCTCTTCGCCCCCTGCCCGCGCGGCCTGGAAGCGCTGCTCGCCGACGAGATCACCGCGCTGGGCGCCAGCGCGGTGCGCATCAGCCCGGGCGGCGTGGCCTTCGAGGGCGATGCCGCGATGGTGTGCCAGGTCAACCTCAGATCTCGCCTCGCCAGCCGCGTGCTGCGCCAGGTGGGCGCCGGCCGCTGCCGCGACGAGGACGAGCTCGGCCGGGTGGCGGCCAGCGTGCCCTGGGAGCAGTTCATGACCACCCGCCAGACGCTGCGGGTGGACACCACCGCGGTGCGTTCGCCGCTGCGCAGCCTGAACTTCGCGAACCTGCGCGTGAAGGATGCCGTGGTCGACCGATTGCGTCAGACCCGCGGCGATCGGCCCTCGATCGACACCCGACGGCCCGATGTGCGGGTGTTCGCCTTCCTGCAGGAGCAGCAGGTCACGCTCTACCTCGACACCTCGGGCGAGTCGCTGTTCAAGCGCGGCTGGCGGCGCGAGCGCGAGGACAAGGGCCTCGCACCGCTCAAGGAGAATCTCGCCGCCGGCCTGCTCATGCTGGCCGGCTGGACGCCGGAGCGGCCGCTGCTCGATCCCTACTGCGGCTCGGGCACGCTGCTGATCGAGGCCGCCCAGATGGCGCTGGGCATCGCGCCCGGGCTCTCGCGCGCCTTCGGCTTCGAGCGCCTGCGCGACCACGATCCGGCGCAGTGGGCGCAGATCCGTGGCGAGGCCATCCGCCAGGCCCAGCAGGCCGGACCCACGCTGGCCGCGCGGCTGAGCATCACCGGCATCGACATCGACCCGACCGCCATCGAGCAGGCCCGCCGCAACATCGAGCGCGCCGGCGTGGGCGGCGCCGGCATCCGGCTGGTCATGGGCGATGCCGCCCGCATCTCGCCGGCCCAGCCCGGGCCGGGCGTGATCGTCACCAATCCGCCCTACGGCGAGCGCATCGCGGCCCACCAGGATGGCCAGCCGGCCCCCGAGGAGCGCAACGACGCCAGCGACGAGACCCACCGGCAGGCGATGGCCGCCTTCGGCCGCGGCCTCAAGGAGCGCTTCGGCGGCTGGCAGGTCCATGTGCTGTCATCCGATCGCGAACTGCCACGCCAGCTCGGCATCCGCGAGAGCCGCAAGACGCTGCTCTACAACGGCGCGCTGGAATGCCGGCTGTTCCGCTTCGATGTCTTCGACCGCGCCACCCGCGAGACCCACGACCGCGAGCACCAGGCCCGACACGACCGCATGCGCCAGGCGGCCGCCACCGGCTCGGACCCAGCCCCTGCCGCCTGCGGCAACCCGTCGGCAGCGGCGGCTTCAGACGCCGCGCAGGCGCCGCTCAGACCACCCCGAGGTGCTCCGTCCCCCGGTTGAGGTCCTTGTCGGAGTGACGGCTGTTCAGCTTGATGTTCAGCCGCAGGTCATTGACCGAATCGGCATTGCGCAAGGCGTCCTCGTAGGCGATCAGACCTTCCTCGTACAGGATGAACAGGTGCTGATCGAAGGTCTGCATGCCGCTCTCGCGGCTCTTCTTCATCACATCCTTGATAGTGCCGACCTCGCCCTTGAAGATCATGTCGGAGATCAGCGGCGAGTTGATCATCACCTCCACCGCGGGCACGCGACCTGTGCCGCCCACCATCGGGATCAGCCGCTGGGAGACGATCGCGCGCAGGTTCAGGGAGAGATCCATCAGCAGCTGCTGGCGCCGGTCTTCCGGGAAGAAGTTGATGATCCGGTCGAGCGCCTGGGTGGCGCTGTTGGAGTGCAGTGTGGCCAGGCACAGATGGCCGGTCTCGGCGAAGGCCACCGCGTGCTCCATGGTCTCGCGGTCGCGGATCTCGCCGATCATGATCACATCAGGCGCCTGACGCAGGGTGTTGCGCAGCGCCACCTCCCAGCTCTCGGTGTCGACCCCGATCTCGCGGTGGGTGACGATGCAGTTGCGGTGCGGGTGCACGAACTCCACCGGGTCCTCGATGGTCACGATGTGGCCCGCGGTGTTCTCGTTGCGGTGATTGAGCAGCGCCGCCAGCGTGTTGCTCTTGCCCGAGCCGGTGGCGCCGACCACGATCAGCAGACCGCGCTTGGTGAGCGAAAGCTCGCCGAGCATGGGCGGCAGGCGCAGCTGCTCGATCGTGGGAATCTGGCTCTTGATCGTCCGCAGCACGATGCCCACCCGGCCAAGCTGCATGAAGGCGTTCACCCGGAACCGGCCGATGCCCGTGGGGCTGATCGCGAAGTTGACCTCCTTGTGCGCCTCGAACTCGGCGGCCTGGCGGTCGTTCATGAGCGCGCGGGCGAGCTCGACGGTGTGCTGGCCGCTGAGCGGCACCGACGACACCGGCGTGACCTTGCCGTCGATCTTGAAGGCGGGCGGGAACTCGGCGGTCAGGAACAGGTCGGACCCGTTCTTGCCCACCATCAGCCGCAGCAGGTCATTGAGGAATTTTGAAGCCTGTTCTCGTTCCATCGGGGGCGCTCTCGCAGGTGCCGCGTCGGCCTCAGCCGGGGAAGTTTTCCTTGATGGCCGCATGCACGCGCGCCTCGGCCATCGAGATGATGTTGCGCCTGACCAGGTCGGTGAGGCACTGGTCGAGGGTCTGCATGCCCACCGCGGCACCGGTCTGGATGGCGGCATTCATCTGGGCTACCTTGGCCTCGCGGATGAGGTTGCGCACGGCGGGGGTGCCCAGCATGATCTCGTGCGCCGCGATGCGGCCGCTGCCGTCCTTGGTGCGCACCAGCGACTGCGAGATCACCGCCCGCAATGACTCCGAGAGCATGGCGCGCACCATCTCCTTCTCGGCCGCCGGGAACACATCGACGATCCGGTCGATGGTCTTGGCCGCCGACGACGTGTGCAGCGTGCCGAACACCAGGTGCCCGGTCTCGGACGCGGTGAGCGCGAGGCGAATCGTCTCGAGATCGCGCAGCTCGCCCACCAGGATCACATCCGGATCCTCGCGCAGCGCCGAGCGCAGGGCGTTGTTGAACGACAGGGTCTGCGGCCCCACCTCACGCTGCGAGATCAGGCAGCGCTTGGACTCATGCACGAACTCGATCGGGTCTTCCACCGTGAGGATGTGCCCGTACAGGTTCTCGTTGATGTGGTTGATCATCGCCGCCAGGGTGGTCGACTTGCCCGACCCGGTGGGCCCGGTGACCAGCACCATGCCGCGGCTCTGCATGGTGATCTCGGAGATGATCCGCGGCGCCTTGAGATCCTCCAGCGAAAGGATCTTGGAGGGGATCGCGCGCAGCACGGCGCCCGCGCCACGCTGCTGCAGGAAGGCGTTGACCCGGAAACGCGCGAGCCCCGGAATGGCGAACGAGAAGTCGCACTCGAGGTTCTCCTCGTAGTCCTTGCGCTGCGCGTCGTTCATGATGTCGTAGATCATGCCGTGCACGTCGCTGTGGGCCATCGGCGGCAGGTTGATCCGGCGGACATCGCCGTGCACCCGGATCATCGGCGGCATGCCGGCTGACAGGTGCAGGTCCGATGCCTTGTTCTTCACCGCAAAGGCGAGCAGTTCGGCGATATCCATGGTTCAGCCAACCCTTGTTGCGTCCGGGCCCGGGATCGCCACGGGGCGACGGTAGAATCGGGCCATGGACGCGGACAGACTCATGTCGGAACGGCTGCGCGCCGTGCAGGCGCGCATCGACGCTGCCTGTGCGGCATCGGCCCGGCCTCGGGGGCAGGTCACCCTGCTGGCGGTCAGCAAGACTTTTTCGGCCGATCGGGTGATCGCCATGGCAGATCTCGGGCAGCGTCGCTTCGGAGAGAACTATCTACAGGAAGCGCTGGGCAAGATCAGCGAATGCGCCACCCAGCGGCCGGATTTGCCTATCGAGTGGCACTTCATCGGGCCGATCCAGTCGAACAAGACCCGGCCCATCGCCGAGCACTTCCAGTGGGTGCACGGCATCGACCGCGAGCGGGTCGCGCGCCGGCTCTCCGAGCAACGGCCGGCGCAACTGCCTGCGCTGCAGGTCTGCCTGCAGGTGAACATCGCGGCCGAAGACAGCAAGAGCGGCTGCACTCCGGAGCAGGCGCCCGCACTGGCCGCGCTGATCGCCACGCTGCCCGGGCTGCGCCTGCGCGGCCTGATGGCCATTCCCAGGCCGCAGGCCGACCCTGACGCGCAGCGCGCGCAGTTCGCGCAGGTGAGACTGCTCCAGGAGCGGCTTCAGGCGCAGGGCCTGGCGCTGGACACGCTCTCGATGGGCATGTCCGATGATCTGGAGGCGGCTATTGCCGAGGGTGCCACCCTGGTGCGGGTGGGCAGTGCCCTGTTCGGGCCGAGAGGTGCGGCTCCGGCGGCCAGCGCCTGAGAGACACGCGGCCCGGCCAGCGCGCAAGGCGCCGGCCCGGGGAAACCGTCAGGCCATCGCCTTCAGGGCGGCGGCCAGGCGGCTCTTGTACCGGGAGGCAGCGTTCTTGTGGATGATCTTCTTGTCGGCGATGGTGTCGATCACGCCCTGCGAGGCGCGAAACACGGCGGTGGCGGCTGTCTTGTCGCCCGCTGCGATGGCCTTGCGCACCGACTTGATCGCCGTGCGAAGCCGCGAGCGCAGCGTGGAGTTATGGGCGTTCTGCTTGACCGCCTGGCGGGCACGCTTGCGGGCGGAGGCGATGTTTGCCATGCGAAGATCCTGGTGAAGGCCGCGACGTCATCGGCCTAGAAGCGGACACCGCCCGCTGACCCATGACATTCGCTGATTGGCGAAAAGCCTTGGATAATAGCCGATCCGCGCGCCGCGGCGCAAGCCAGCGCGGCAACTCCCAACTGCCGGCCCGCCCCATTCCATGAATCTGCTTCGCGCGCTCGCCACGGTCAGCGGACTCACCCTGCTGTCGCGGATCACCGGCCTGGTGCGCGAGAACCTGACCGCCACGCTGTTCGGGGCGTCTGCCTTCACCGACGCCTTCTTCATCGCCTTCCGTCTGCCCAACCTGCTGCGCCGGATGTTCGCCGAAGGCGCGTTCTCGCAGGCCTTCGTGCCCATGCTCGCCCGCGCCCGCGAGCAGGGCGACGAGACCGCCTTCCGTGGCTTCATCGACCGCGTGGCCACGCTGCTCTTCTGGTCGCTGGTGCTGGTATCGCTCGCAGGCGTGGCCGCTGCGCCGGCGCTGGTGCTGCTCACCGGCTCGGGGCTGCTGCAGCAGGCCCCGGCCTTCGACGCAGCGGTGGTCATGACCCGCTGGATGTTCCCCTACATCCTGTTCATCTCGCTGGTGGCGCTGGCCGCCGGCATCCTCAACACCTGGCGGCGCTTCGCGGTGCCGGCCTTTTCGCCGGTGATGCTCAACCTGAGCTTCATCGGCGCGGCACTGCTGCTGCATGATCGCTTCGATCCGCCGGTCTACGCACTGGCGGCGGGCGTGGTGATCGGCGGCGTGCTGCAGCTGGCCATCCAGTTGCCCGCACTGCACCGCATCGGCCTGCTGCCGCGCATCGGCCTGAATCCGCTCGCCTGCCTGAAAGACCCCGACACCCGGGCGCTGCTTGCCCGGATGGCGCCAGCGGTGCTGGCGGTCTCGGCCGCCCAGATCAGCCTCATGATCAACACCCACATCGCCTCACGGCTGAGCGCCGGCAGCGTGTCCTGGATCAGCTATGCCGACCGGCTGATGGAGTTCCCCACCGCACTGCTGGGGGTGGCCCTGGGCACCGTGCTGCTGCCCAGCCTGACCAGCGCCAGCACGCGCCGGGACGAGACCGCCTACCGCGAGCTGCTCGACTGGGGCCTGCGCCTGGCGCTGCTGCTCGCCCTGCCCTGCAGCCTGGGCATGGCCCTCATGGCCGAGCCGCTCACCGCCCTGCTCTTCCACTACGGCCGATTCCGGGCAAGCGATGTCGGCATGACCGCGATGGCCATTCAGGCCTACGCGGTGGGCCTGCCCGGACTGATCGCGGTCAAGGTCCTCGCACCGGGGTTCTTCGCGCGCCAGAATGTCCGCACGCCGGTGCGCATCGCGCTGCTGGTGCTGGTGCTCACCCAGTGCCTGAATCTCGCCCTGGTGCCGCTGCTGGCCCACGCCGGGCTCGCGCTGTCCACCTCACTGGCGGCCACGCTCAACGCCTTGCTGCTGCTCATCGGGCTGCACCGCGCCGGCGCCTGGCGTGCCGAGCCGGGCTGGTGGGCGCTGCTCGCGAAAGCCGGGCTGGCCGGCGCCGCCCTGGCCGCGGTGCTGCTGGTGGCGGTGCCGCGCGTCGACTGGCTCGCACTGGGCCAGCAACCCTGGCTGCGCGCCGGTCTGACGCTCGGCCTGGTGGCCGCGGCCGCCCTGGCCTACCTGATCACCCTGCTCGCCTGCGGCCTGCGGCCGCGGCAATTCCTGCGGAGAGACGCATGAACATCACCTTCCTCGGCGGCGGCAACATGGCCACCGCGCTCATCGGCGGCCTGCTCAAGCAGGCCGAGCCCCGGCCGCTCATCACCGTGGTCGATCCCTCCGAGGGACAGCGCGAACGGCTGGCGCGAGAGTTCGGCGTCCAGACCCTGGCGGCACCCGCGCCACAGGCGCAGGCCTGCGACCTGCTGGTGCTGGCGGTCAAGCCGCAGCAGATGCGCGAGGCGCTGCTGCCGCTCGCGGCGCAGGCACGCTCGGCGCTGGTGGTCAGTGTGGCCGCCGGGATCCGCTGCGCTGATCTCTCCCGCTGGCTGGGTGGCCACACCCGCATCGTGCGCTCCATGCCCAACACGCCGGCGCTGATCGGAGCCGGCATCACCGGCCTGTGGGCTGCGCCTGCGGTCGGCGAGGCCGACCGGGCGCTCGCCGAGCAGGTGGTGCGCGCGGTCGGCGAGGCGGTCTGGGTGGCCGAAGAGCCGCTGCTCGACGCGGTCACTGCACTGAGCGGCAGCGGCCCGGCCTATGTCTTCTACTTCATCGAGGCCATGCAGGCCGCCGGCGCGCGTCTCGGCCTCGACCCCGAGGCTGCCGCTCGCCTGACCCTGGCCACCTTCCGGGGCGCGGCGGCGCTGGCCGGCGCCGCCACGGTGCCGGTGGCAACCCTGCGCGAGCAGGTCACCTCCAGAGGCGGGACCACCGCGGCTGCCCTGGCCAGCATGCAGTCACACGGGCTGGCCGGCCGCATCGACGAGGCCATGACCGCCGCCTGCCGGCGGGCGGCCGAGCTGGCCGACGAGTTCGGCCGCGACCCTCAGGCCTGAGCCTGGCGCTTGCGCCACTGCATGTAGAGCACCCCGGCCATCACGATCACCCCGCCGAGCAGCTGCTCGGCCGTGGGCATGATGCCGAACAGCATGGCGATCAGCACACCGAAGGCGGGCACGGTGTTCTGCCAGAGCAGACCAAGCTGAAGCCCGGCGCGGGCCACACCGATGTTCCAGGCCACGCCCGAGAGCGCGGTGGAAAAGAGCGCCGTGACGCCCAGCCACAGCAGCGACTGGGGCGTCACCACGAGGAGCGGCGGGCCGGTGAGGCCGGTGAGCCAGATCAGCAGCCAGCAGCCGAACATCCAGGGCAGCGCCCCGCTCAGGCCCGCCAGGGTGCGGCGCAGCTGCGACACCCCGGGCGAGAAGAAGCGTTGCGCGTAGATGGAGTAGAGCGTCCAGCTGACCAGCGCCAGCACCAGCAGCGGTTCGCCGCCTTCCAGGTGCAGACCCTGGCCCGAGGCATTGGCCCGGCCCCAGATGGCGATGCCGGCGCCCAGCAGCGTGAGCGCCGCCGCGCCAGCGAAGCCCGGCTCGAGCCGCGCCCCGGTGACCACCCGCATGGTGGC
Source organism: Quisquiliibacterium sp. (assembly GCF_982640115.1). NCBI lineage: Bacteria > Pseudomonadati > Pseudomonadota > Betaproteobacteria > Burkholderiales > Burkholderiaceae > Quisquiliibacterium > Quisquiliibacterium sp. The sequence continues at coordinate 38,910 of NZ_CEXFHW010000008.1, forward strand.
AGCCGCCACCACCGGCGAGCCGGCGATGATCGCGGCTGCGGTGATGGGGTGGGTGTACTTCAGGCCCAGGTTGTAGAGGACGAAGAATGCAGCCGCCGAGCCCGACATGAGGGCATGTCGGCGAAAGCCAAGACCCAGCGGCGGCGCGGCCGGGTCTCGGCGCGCCTGGCTGATCAGCCAGAGCACACCCACCGCAAGCGCCACCCGGATCGCGGTCATGAAGAACGGATCGAAAGCGGAGAAGAGCAGCGCGGTGAGCGGCAGGTTCGCCCCCCACGAGATCGCGGCGAAGGCGTAGCACAGCGCACCCAGGTTCACGGTATCCAGTACTCCAGCACCACTCCGGCGAATATCGCCGCCCCGAACCAGGTGTTGTGGTTGAAGGCCCGGAAGCAGCCCTCGCGGCTGCGCCCACGGATCAGCGTCCCATGGTAGGCCGCAATCGCGGCAGCCACCCCCAGGCCGAGCCCGTACCAGAGACCGAAATCCTGCCAATGACCGACCAGCGCCAGCAAGACCAGGGTCAGCGCGTAGCAGAGCATCACGGCTGTCACATCCCAGCGCCCGAAGGTGATGGCGGCGGTGCGGATGCCGATGCGCAGGTCATCATCGCGATCGACCATCGCGTACTCGGTGTCGTAGGCAACCGCCCAGCAGATGTTGGCCGCGAGCAGCAACCAGGCGGTGAGCGGAACGCTGTCGGTCACCGCCGCAAAGGCCATGGGAATGCCGAAGCCGAACGCGATGCCCAGGTAGGCCTGCGGGATGGCGAGGAAGCGCTTGGTGAAGGGATAGCTCGCCGCCAGGAAACCGGCCACCCCGGTGAGCAGCCAGGTCAGCGGGTTGAAGGGCAGGACCAGCAGCAGTGCCGGCAACGACAGCGCGGCAGCCACCGCCAGCGCCTCCCAGGGGCGGATCAGGCCGGCAGTGAGCGGCCGGTCCCTGGTACGAGCCACATGGCGATCGAAGTCGCGGTCGGCCCAGTCGTTGATGGCGCAGCCGGCCGAACGCATCAGGACCGTGCCCAGCAGGAAGGCCAGGAGCGGGTAGGGGTCGGGCTCGCCGCGCGAGGCGATGAACAGGCCCCACAGCGTGGGCCAGAGCAGCAGCAGGATGCCGATCGGCCGGTGCAGCCGAACCAGCCGCCAGTAGAGGGCGATACGCCGCGGCGCCGCGGCGCTCATGGCCGGCTGCCCTGGTTGGGGGTGGCACTGCCGGCAGCGACGGCACCCGGCGGCGCAGACGATTCCCGGATCACGCCCTTGCCAAGCGGCGTGACGAGGGTAGTCGGGCCGGGCGGCGACGAGGGGCTGAGGGCGGCATGCGCGGCCGGCGCGCCAGCCGACAGGCCACCGGCCGTGACCCGGGCGGCGCCCGACGCCGGCGCGCCCACCACGAGGCCGGCCTGCGCGAAGCGCTGGATGTTGGCCGGGCCCACGCCCCTGACCCGCGCCTCGAGGGCAGCGAGGTCGTGGAAGGGCCCGTCGCGCCGCGCCTCGAGGATACGGGCCGCGATCGCCGGGCCGATCCCCTTGACGGTCTGCAACTGCGCCTCGGTGGCGCGGTTGGCATCGATCCGCGGCACGGCGGGGCTGCTGCGGGCGGGCTGGGCGGGCTGAGTTGGCGAGACCGCAGGCCCGGCCACGCCAGGGACTGCGGATACCGCCCCCACCAGCACCAGCACCAGCACCAGCGGAGCGCTGCGCGCGCCGGCCTGCCGCGCCAGCAGGCGCAGCGCGCGGATCATGACTGCCCGACCAGCCACTCGACGTAGCTGGCCACGCCCTGTTCGACGGTCAGGAAGCGGTGCTCGCACCCGGCCTGACGCAACAGGGCGTGATCTGCCTGCGTGAAGCTCTGGTACTTGCCCTTGAGGGCATCGGGGAAGGACACATAGCGCAGCAGGCCGGCCTCGACCAGTTGCGGCAGCGTCAGTGCCGGCTTGCCCTCGAGGCGGCGCAGCGTGTTGAGCACCGTAACCGCCACATCGTTGAAGGGCTGGGCGCGGCCGGTGCCGGCGTTGAAGATGCCCTGCGAGCCCGGCCGATCGAGAAAATGCAGGTTCAGGGCCACCACATCATCGACATGGACGAAGTCGCGGGTCTGCTCACCCGGACCCCAGCCGCCCCAGCCCTCGAAGAGCCGTACATGGCCCTCGGCCCGATACTGGTTCACGCAGTGGAAGGCCACCGAGGCCATGCGCGCCTTGTGGGTCTCGCGCGGACCGTAGACATTGAAGTAGCGCAGACCGACCAGGGTGGCCTCGGGCGCGCCCGCCGAGAGACGCTGCCGGACGATCTGGTCGAACAGGAACTTGGAGTAACCGTAGACGTTGAGCGGCGACTCACAACGGCGCTCCTCGACGAACTCGCTGCCGCCGCCGTAGACCGCCGCGGAGGAGGCGTAGATGTACGCGATGCGGTGGCGCGCGGTGAACTCCAGCAGGCGCATGGAGTACCGGTAGTTGTTCTCCATCATGTAGCGGCCATCGGACTCCATGGTGTCGGAGCACGCGCCCTGATGCAGGATGGCTTCGGCGCCGGCGAAGGCATCGAGGCGTTCGAGGAACTCGCGCTTGTCGAGGTAGTCGGCGATGTCGGCGCCCACGAGGTTGCGGAATTTCTCGGCACGGGCGAGGTTGTCCACGGCGATGATGTCGCGCCTGCCCCGGGCATTGAGGGCATGGACCAGATTGCTGCCGATGAATCCGGCCGCGCCGGTGACGATGATCATGCCTGCTCTCCAAAGAGTTCGGCCGGGGTCACCGAGGCAGTGCCCAGCTTGCCGACCACGATGCCGCCGGCGCGGTTGGCCAGCCGCATGGCCTCGTCCATCGGCCGGCCCAACGCGGTCATGGCCGCGAGCACCGCCACCACCGTGTCGCCCGCGCCAGAGACATCGAACACCTCGCGGGCCTGCGCCGGCACATGCGCGGCGCCACCGGCCGAGAACAGGGTCATGCCCTCCTCGGAGCGGGTGAGCAGCAGATAGGCAATGTCGAGCGACTCGCGCAGCGCCTGCGCCCGCCGGTGCAGGTCGGCCTCGTCGGACCAGGCGCCGACCACCTCACGCAGCTCGGCACGGTTGGGGGTGAGCAGCGTCACGCCGCGGTAACGGGCGTAGTCATCGCCCTTGGGGTCAGCGATGGTCGGCAGCCCGCGATCACGGGCCATGGCGATCAGGCGGCCGATCTGGGCGAGACCGCCCTTGCCGTAGTCGGAGAGCACGAGCACGCGCGCCTGCGCGATCGCGGCGGCCACCCCGTCGAGCTTGCGCTCGAGCGCGACCGGCCCCGGAGGCTCCTCGAAATCGATGCGCAGCAGCTGCTGCTGCCGGCCGATCACCCGCAGCTTGATGATGGTGGGCATGGCGGGATCGCGGGTGAGCCGGCAATCGATGCCTGCGGCGCGCGCCATGGCCTCCACGGTGGCGCCGGGCTCGTCGTTGCCCACGACGCCCACCAGGCTCACCGGCGCGCCGAGCGAGGCCAGGTTGTGGGCCACATTGGCTGCACCGCCCAGGCGTTCGTCGCGGCGGGTGACCCGCACCACCGGTACCGGCGCCTCGGGCGAGATGCGGGCGACCTCACCGAACCAGTAGCGGTCGAGCATGACATCGCCCACCACCAGCACCCGGGCCGACGCGAAGCTGATCATCGCGCGCCCTCCGCGGCCTGACCGCGGCGCGGCGGATAGGTGTCCCAGCGGCTGCAGCCGGGGCACTGCCAATAGAACTGCCTGGCCTTGAAACCGCAGTGGCTGCAGACATGGCGCAGTGCCTGACCGGCCTGCGGCGCGAGCAGGCGCTGGATGAGGTCGGTGTCGCTGTCGGCGGCGCCGGCACCGAGCGCCTTGCGCAGCACCAGCAGCTTCTCGAGCCCTGGCAACGAAGGGCGCACGCGCAGCTCGGCCTCGACCCAGGCGAGCGCGGCGGCGGCACCCTGCTCCTGCTGGATGGCATCGGCCAGTGCGGTGAGCGTATCGGCACCGGGCTGCTCCTGGTGGGCCACGCTGAGCGCCGGCAGCGCCTCGGCAGGCCGGCCGAGCTCGAGGTGCGCCTGCAGCCAGCCACGCGCGACCAGCGCGGCATGGGCAGGATGGCGGCGCAGCAACAGCGCCCAGTGCGTGATCGCCCCGGCAGCATCGCCCTCGGCCAGGGCCAGCTCGCCACGCAGCAACAGGGGGCGGGGATGGTCGGGATCGGCCAGCAGCGCGGCGGCAATCTCGCGCCCGGCCACCGCCAGCCGGTCGGGAGACTGACCGGCCAGCGTCTGCGTGGCCAGCTCGCAGTGGAACTGCGCGATCTCGCGGGACAGCCCGCCCCCGGCGTCACCGGCATCCTGGCGCAGGCGCTGCGCGAGCTCGATCGCCTGACGCCAGTCGCGCACCATCTGGGCGATGGACAGGCGATGGCGCAGCGCTGCCGCGGCATAGCCGGACCCGGCCAGGCGATTGAAGGCGTCTTCGGCACGATCGAGCAGCCCGGCGCGCAGAAAGTCCTGACCAAGCTCGAAGAGCGCATGCTCGCGCTGCGCCTCGCCCAGTCCTGGCCGCTCGGCCAGATTCTGGTGCACCCGGATCGCCCGGTCGGTCTCACCGCGGCGCCTGAACAGGCTGCCCAGCGCGAAATGCAGCTCGATGGTCTCGGGATCGAGGCGCACACCATCGAGGAAGGCGTCGATCGCCTTGTCGGGTTGCTCGTTGAGCAGGAAGTTCAGGCCGCGAAAATAGGCGTCGGGCAAGCCGCCGGCAGGCCTGGCCGCCTGCCGGGCATCAAGCCGGGCCGCGAACCAGCCCAGGCCGAAGAACAGCGGGACGGCGAGCAGCCACCAGGTCTGGAATTCCATCGGGCTCAGGCCGCGCCGTCGGCGGCATCGGGCCCGAGGCTGGGCGCGGCAGCGGCCGCCGGCGCCCGGGCGGCGGCTGCCAGCTCGCGACGCAGCCGTCCGATCTCGCGGCGCTGGCGAAACAGGGTGGGCACCACACCGGCAATGCCCAGGGCCGTTCCGGCGGCGAAGAAACCGAGCAGAAAGATGACCAGCGGGGCTCGCCATTCGGCATCGATGCCGAAGAAGCGCAACTCGACCACGCCGGTGTTCGACAACGCGAAGCCGAGCGCCACGAGAAAGAGCAGCACGCGGGCAGTCCAGGCGATCAGCTTCATGGCAGCCGGGAGCGTCTCATGGATGGAGGGCGCGGCGCATCAGGCGAGAGCCTCATCCGGCTGGCCGATGGCGGCATGGCTCAGTCTGCGCGCGGGGCGGCGTCGACCCGCTCGCGCAGCTCCTTGCCCGGCTTGAAATGAGGCACCCGTTTCTCGGGCACCAGCACGCGCTCTCCCGACTTGGGGTTGCGGCCGATGCGCGGCGGGCGATGCGACAGGGAGAAGCTGCCGAATCCGCGGATCTCGATGCGCCGCCCCTCGGCGAGGGTACGGGCCATGGCATCGAGGATGGTGCGGACCGCGAACTCGGCATCCTTGGCAACCAGTTGCGGGTAGCGCTCTGCCAGCCGACCGATGAGCTCGGACTTGGTCATCGTGGGGACCTCGTCCCCGCGATCCTCGATCAAGTCATCACGCATGGCCGCTGGCGCAGGTGCGATCGCTCAGGCTGCCGCGGCGATCACTGATCCTTCTGGCTGTCGAGCTTGGCGCGCAGCAGGGCACCGAGATTGGTGGTGCCCGACACCGCCGAGCTCTCCGCGGCGATGCGCTGCA